>JAYUXE010001024.1:0-3230 GCA_043753165.1 Archangiaceae bacterium
GTGGTCCGCAACCGTCTCTTCAACGTTCAGGGTCGCTTCGAGCTCGGCGCGAACCTAGGCTTCTCGATGCTGTCGCGCCTCACCGACCACACGAACCTCAATCTCTCGGGCGGCTACAACTTCCTCGACAGCCTCGCGGTCGAGCTCCGGGTCGGCTACGCGATCTCGGGCCACACCAGCCTCGCGAACGATGTCGGCAAGAAGTTCTTCGTGCAGTCGAAGACGGCAATCGCGAACGGCACCGACCTGACGGACATGTGGGAAATGAAGTTCAACGCGATCGTGGGCCTTCGCTGGCAGCCGATCTACGGAAAGCTGGGCCTGCTGGCCGAGCTGCCGGTGCACTTCCAGTTCTACCTGTGGGCGGGCGGCGGCGTCGCGATGATGGATCGCCACTCGGTGATGCTCTGCAACAAGGAAGGCACGGTAACGGACCCGGACACGGGGAAAACCAGCCCCGGCTGCACGGACTACTACGGCGAGAGCAAGGTCAGCCCGCTGGTCTCATTGGCCGCCGGCTTCCGCTTCTTCGTCACCAACAACCACGCGGTGCGCCTCGAGTTCCGCGACTGGAGCTGGATTGATTCGTACCTCGAGAACTTCAACCGCGCGGCCGCGCTGAACCAAGCGAACCCGACCGGCAACGGCACCGAACGGTCGGGCATCACGAACCTCGTCCAGATCGACATCGGCTACACGTTCATCTTCTGAACCGGAAAACGCACCCATGAGAACGATGATCCTGTTTGCAGCGCTGCTCTGGTCGACCGTGGCGGTGGCGTATGACGCGCCGCGGTTGAGCCCGTCTGATGCGCCCATCGCGCAGAAGACCCCGGCCGACGACGATGAAGAGGAAGACCCGACGCCTGGCACCAAGCCGGGTGCGACGCCGGCCCCTGCCGCCAAGCCTGAAGAGAAGAAAGAGCCTGCGCCCGCAGCGATGGGCGCGGTCAGCACCACCCCTGCGGCGAGCACGGCCGATGCGCAGAAGCTCGTGTCGGGCGCTCCGCTGTACAACCCGAACGTCGCGGTTCACATCGTCGAAGAGAAGGCGCACAGCGACCGCTTCCGCCACGAAATCATCCTCTTCCCCGTGCAGCTGCAGATCAACGGCAAGTTCACCCTGCACTACGGGCTGGGCGCGCAGTACGTCTTCCACCTGCAGGAAAACTTCGGCTTCCAGATCTCCGGCTACTACAACGCCTACGCGGAAGAGTCGGCGTTCAACGGTGAGCTCATCGAGAAGGGCCGCGTCGAAGCACAGGCCGCGACCTCGCTGCTGAACACCTGGGGCGCGATGGCCGGCGTCGAAGTGACGCCGTTTTACGGCAAGTTCGCCTTCTTCTCTGAGACGCTGGCCCACTTCTCGGTGGTGCTCAGTGGCAGCGTTGGCCTCGGCGGCACGCGCCATCAGCTGAAGCCTGCCAACCTGGCGGGTCCGGCGACCTACGGCGACACGGGCCTTCGGTTCCTCGGCGGCCTCGGCGGCGGCTTCCGCCTGCAGATCGGCAAGCACTTCGCGTTTCGCCTCGAGTTCCGCGACGTCGTCTACACGGCCCGCGCCGACAGCGTGAACGGTTGCAACAGCAGCGACCTGCGCGCGATGAACGCCAAGCTCGACATGGGCATGAAGCCGAGCAGCGCCAACGTTTCGAGCAGCTGCAACGTCTCGAGCTTCGAAGGCAAGAACCCCCAGACGGGCGTCGATCGTTCGCTCGATGTTCCGCTGGCGAACAACCTCGTCAAGCCGCCGATTTCGTCCGACGTGCTCAACAACCTCGGCCTGTATCTCGGCTTTTCCTTCATCTTCTAAAGAGCCCACCCACCCATGCTCCGCTCTCTTGCTTTGACTCTCGCGCTGCTGGTGCCGGTGACCAGCCTCGCCCAGGACGCTGCGCTCTATACAAAGGCGCTCTCGGCCTACAACAACAGCGACTTCGACCTCGCCGCCCAGCTGTTTTACGAGGTGAACAACGCGGCGACGGACCCCGACGTCCGGGCGAAGTCCGAGTACTACCTCGCCGCTTCGTTCGCGAAGAAGGGCCTGCCGGTCACCGCCTTCGTCTACTACGCGGCGATCTTGAAGGCCGGTAAGGCGCACCCCTTCTACTTGAAGAGCGTCGAAGGCCTCGTCAACGTGCAGGAATCGCTGGGCGATCAGTACCTGATCCCCAGCCTGCTCGAGAAAAACTACGTCGACGAGTGGGCGACGCTGCCGCTCGAGGTGCTCTCGCGCATCAACTTCCTCGTCGCCACCATCGACTACCGCCGCAGCAAGTACGGCGAGGCGAAGGACTTCTTCGAGGCCGTGCCGCCTGAGAGCGCGGTGTACGCGAAGAGCCAGTACATGCTGGGCATCGTCCTCGTCGACCCTCGATTCCCGGGCGGCTCGCAGACTGAGCCCGCAGTGGCTGCCTTCGAGAGGGTTTTGTCGATCAAGGACACCAAGCAGAAAGACCTGGTGATGACGCAGCAGCTTGCGCTGCTCGGGCTCGGCCGCACGTACTACGGCGTGGGCGAGTACCAGAAGGCCGTCGACGCCTACGAAAAGATCCCACGCTTCTCGGTCTACTGGGACCAGGCGCTGTTCGAGAACGGGTTCGCCCGCTTCCAGAACGACGACCTCGGTGGCGCGCTTGGCTCGTTGCAGGCCCTTCACGCTCCGCAGTTCTCAGGCGCCTTTCAGCCCGAGTCGTGGATTCTGAAGAGCACCACCTATTACTTCAGCTGCCTGTACGAAGAGTCGAAGACCGCGCTCGCCGCCTACGACGAGCTCTATGGGCCAATGGCCGAGCAGTTGCGGCCGCTGGTCGACAACACGGAAACGGACCCGAACCTCTACTTCAAGATGGTCGACACCCGGGACGCGAAGATCCCCGTCCCCGTGCTCAACTGGGTGCGGTCGAACGAGCGCATGCTGGGCGTGTTCACGATGCTCCGGCAGATCGACGCCGAGAAGAAGAAGATCGAGGACAACCAGGGCTGGCGCGCGGCGAAGCTGTCGAACGAGCTCGTGACCTACCTCGACCAGAACCGCGGCCTGCTCGAGCAGGTCGCCGGCCAGTTCTCGAAGAACCGCCTCGCTGAGGCCTACCGGACTGTGAAGGGCTTCGGCGACCAGGCGGAAATCATCCGCTTCGAAGTGTCGAAGGCCGAGAAGGAGCTGGCCGAGGCGGGCGTCGACCAGTCGCGCATGCTGCGCAGCCAGACGCTGTACCGCCCGAAGATGC
>JAYUXE010001025.1:0-7527 GCA_043753165.1 Archangiaceae bacterium
TTGTCTCCCATCATCGCGACGACTTCGGGGCTCGGGCCCACGAATCGAATTCCGCGCTGCACGCACCGGCGCGCAAACTCGGCGTTCTCGGACAAGAAGCCGTAGCCGGGGTGAATTGCGTCGACGCCCGCAGCGACCGCGACGTCGAGGATCTCGTCCATGCCGAGGTACGCGTCGACAGGGCGCTTGCCGTGGCCGACCAGGTACGCCTCGTCTGCCTTGTGCCGGTGCTCGTGCATCCGGTCTTCGTCGCTGTAGATGGCGACAGTGCGAATGCCGAGCTCGTTGCACGCACGAAAGACGCGAATCGCAATTTCACCGCGATTGGCGCACATCAGCTTCTGGATCGGGGCCATGAACCCCGAGGTTTAGCGGCGCTTCAGACGGATGTAGAGGACCTTCTCGACGTCCGCGACGACGTCGCCCGTCTCGTCCTTGACCTGCACGCGAAAGACAGGTTCGACCTTGAGGCCGCCCGCCGCGAGGCTGCGCAGCTCTTCGATCTTCGGCGCAGGCATCAGGAACTCGGCGCTGACTTTGCCCTTGCCCGGCTTCATGAACTTCACCGTCGCCGCTTTGTCCCAGACGACGTAGTCGTCGCCGAGGCTGAAGAGAATCTGGAAGAGGAAGAAGGGGTCGCACATCGCATAGAGCGAGCCCCCGAAGTGCGTGCCGAGGAAGTTCCGGTTCCACGGGTACATCGCCATCGTGACGACGATGCGCGAGAGGTCCTGCGCGACTTCCGAGATGTGAATGCCGGCTCCGACGTACGGCGGGTAGGCGTTCATCGCGAGCAGCGTGTTGCGTTGCCCAAGAAACTTCGATGCGCGGCGAACCCAGTCGGCCATCCGCGCTTCTTACTCAGCCGCGCGGAATCCGGTACGCGTAGATGCGCGAACGGTAGAGGTCGTCGATGCGCCCTTCCGCTTCCGGCGTCCACCCGTGCACCGCGAACGTGTGAGTGATGAGCTTTGCGCCCGGCGCCTCGCGTTCGAGCTTCGTCCTCAACGCGACCATGCCCGCACGGAAGAGGTAACAGACGAAGAGGTGGCCATCGGCGAGGCTGGCTTTCAGGAAGTCTTCGCGTTTCAGGACGAGGTTCGAGCGCGGCTTCAGTCGCTGCCGTACTCGCATCACCGCATACGGGAACCACGACAGCTCGAAGGCGGTCACCGTCGATGCCGGAAACCGGTCGGCCAGCGCGAACGCGAGCCCACCCCACCCGGCGCCCAGCTCGTAGATGGGGCCCGTCGCGCCCGACGCGCTTTCCAGGATCGCTGCCCGCTGCTTCAGGTTGCTCGGCATCGGCGAGATGCCCGTTCGCACGGTGAAATAGAGCAGCGACGCGCCCGCACAGGTCACCACGGCGAGGGCGAGCCACTCCATTCGGGCGCCGACCTTACCGTCGAATCTGCTCGAATCTGCGGCGCACTGCGTCACGATTCGCCTTCCACGACCGCCCAACCCCTCGCCGACTGGCCAATTCAGCAATCGATCGAATTCGATCGAAGATTTTGTGACGCGGTGGGTCAGGGGACCACCGGCGATGACGCGATGCGTCTAAATCTTCGATCGAATTCGATCGAACCGCTTCGAGACCGCCTGGGGGGGCTTGCTGATCGGTATCGGCGTCGGTGATCGGCATCGGCGTCACGAACCGACGCCCAAACCGATCAGCGACGCCTGGAGCCGTTCAGGTCTGGCCTGTCTCGTCGCCACTGGCCTGGATAACCGCCACCCACCGGCGCCTTTGCCGGCCAGTGGCGACCAGGCCGGCCAGTTCCGCCGTCAGGCCAGGTCGAACACGAGGACTTCGCCGTTTTCGACGCCTTCAATCTCTACCTTCGACTCGTCTGAGATCGCGACCGCGTCGCCATCGACCACGGCGTTGCCGTTCACCTTCACCGAGCCGCGCGCGACATGGACCCACGCATGCCGGCCGGGACCCACGGTCAGCGACGCCTTCTCGCCCGGGCCAAACAGCCCCGCGTACAGCGAAACATCCTGATGAAGCGTGACGCTTCCTTCGCGTGCATCGCGCGAGGCGACGAGCCGCAACTTTCCCTGCTTCTCACCCGCGGGGAACAGCTTCTGCTCGTAGCCCGGGGTCAGCCCGTCCGTTTCCGGCATGATCCAGATCTGCAGCAGGCGCAGCTCTTCATCGCCCGACGCGTTCGCCTCGCTGTGCCGCACGCCCGTGCCCGCCGTCATCCGCTGCACTTCGCCGGGCTTGATGAAGCCGGTGTTGCCCATGGAGTCTTTGTGAACCAGTGATCCGTCGAGGACGTAGGTGAGGATCTCCATGTCGCGATGCGGGTGCGTGCCGAACGCGCCGCCGCCTGCGATGCGATCGTCGTTGATGACGCGCAGCGACCGGAACCCCATGTGCGAAGGGTCGTAGTAGTCGGCAAAAGAGAACGTGTGGTGGCTGTCGAGCCAGCCGTGGTTGGCGTGCCCGCGTTCGGCTGCTTTGCGAAGAGTGATCATGGTGCCTGTACCTTAAGGCGCGACCGGTGAACGGCCAGCGGGCCAGCGAGAGATTCACTGTCCCATCACAGGCCCGGTGTAAGAACCGCGCCAAAATGAAACTTCGGCTCATCGCAGTGCTGCTGTTGGCGGGATGTTCGGCAGGCAGCACCACGGGGACGTCGGCCGGAGGAGGCTCGGGCGGCAGCGGCGGCGGCACCGCGGCGGGCGGCGGAACAGGCGGAACCGGAGGCTCTGGCGGTGGCGGCACGGTCGACGCCGGCGACCCGGCGTGCGCGAGCGACGGCGGGTCGAGCAAGTGCGGCTGCCCCGGCTTCACCTTCTGCGAGAGCTTCGAAGGCGCGTCAATCGAGCCGTCGCGGTGGATGGTGACGACGAACGGAACGGGAAACACGGCGGTGCTCGACAGCGCGAAGTCGATGCGCGGCAGCAAGTCGCTGCACGTGACGGTGAAGGGCAACGCGGGCAGCACGGCGTTGCTGAGCACGACGAAACCCTTCCCTGCCGCGAACAACTCGTTCTTTGGCCGCGCGTTCGTGTTCGCGCAGGCGCCGATTCCCATCGTTCACGCGGGCATGTTCGCCGCGAGCGGCCCGGGCATCGAAGTGCGGCTCGGCCTCGACCACAACGGCGACATCGAGCCGAACTACTTCGGCGCGCAGGAATACGGAATCTTCACGTCCAACAAGTCGAAGATGCCGACGAACGTGTGGTCGTGCCTCGAGTGGGAATACCGGGGCACGGGCGAGCTGCACTTCTTCCTGAATGGCACCGAGATGAAGCAGATCGAAGTGCTCGCGACGCGCATGCCACCGTGGACGGCGCCGACCTACGACAAGTTCTCGCTGGGAATGATCCTGTACCAGGGCGATACCGCGACCGCGGCGGGCTTCGACCTGTGGTTCGACGAAGTGGCCTTCAGCACGACGCGCATCGGCTGCACCAACTAACGGGAGCCTCACATGGTGAAGAAAATCCTCGCAGTCGTGGCAGTGGTGATTCTCGGCTTCGTCGCCTTCGTCGCGACGCGGCCCGCCGAGTTCGTCTACCTGCGCAAGACGACCATCTCGGCCCCGCCGGAAGTCATCTTTGCGACGCTCGCCGACTTCCACAATTGGAGGAACTGGTCGCCGTGGGACGACATGGATCCAAAGATGGAACGCAAGTACGAGGGCACGCCCGCCGGCCAGGGCGCGATCTATTCGTGGAAGGGCAACGACAAGGTGGGCGAGGGCCGCATGACCATCACCGAGGCGAAGCCCAACGACTTCATCGCGATCAAGCTCGAGTTCCTCAAGCCATTCGAGGCGACGAACATCACGACGTTCACGCTCACTCCGGGCGCCGCGACCGAGGTCGTCTGGAAGATGGAAGGGAAGAACGCGTTCGTGAGCAAGGCGGCCGGCGTGTTCATGAACATGGACAAGATGATCGGCGACGACTTCGAGAAGGGGCTCGCGAAGTTGAAGGCGCTGACCGAAGCGAAGGCGAAAGAAGCGCCCGCGCCAGCGGTGGTCGAAGTCGACGCCGGGACGCCGTAGGCAGAAAGCCGACTGCGGCACGTCTCAGACGTGCCCGGGGCCGATCATCCACAGGGCGGTGCACTTCGCGACGACGTCGCCGCTCGCGTCTTTGAGCAACCCGATCACCTCGACCTCTTTCTTCTCGTTGCTCGTGAGGATGGGGCAGCTGCACTCACCGGTGATGGTGCCGCGGGCCTTCTTCACGTAGTCCATCGACAGCCGCATCGGGATGCCGCGGGTGTCGGGCGGCAGCGACACCATCATCGCGACGCCGGTGGTGGCTTCACCGAGGTTCATCAGCGCAATCGCGTGCACGCTGCGCAGGTGATTCCGCAGGGCAGGCCGGTCGCGCATCGAGACGCGCGCGTAGCCGGACTCCATCTGTTCGATCTCGGGCTTGATGGTGCCGGTGTACGGGGCCATGCGCCCGACGAGCCGGCCCATCACCTTGCCGCCACCGGGCACCGCCTTCAGCACGTTCCACACCTGAAGCATCGCAGCAGGGCTGGTCAACGAAGAGAGCACTTTCATGCGTCGCTGCTTATCGCTTTGGGCATAAAAAGGCGTCGCACCCATGCCCATTCGAATCGGAGTTCCTAAAGAGACCGCACCGGGTGAACGCCGGGTTGCGGCGACGCCCGAGTCCGTCAAGAAGCTCGCGTCGCCGACCGTCTCAATCGTGATCGAGACGAACGCAGGCGCCGCAGCCGGCTACCCCGACTCGGCGTACGTCGCCGCGGGAGCCACCATCGGCGACCCCTACAGCAGTGACATCGTCCTCAAGGTTCGCCCCCCCTCTCTCGCCGAAGTCCCGCAATTCAAAGAGGGCACCTTTCTCGCCTCGTTGATTCAGCCCGAGCGCAACCCGGGCCTCGTCGAAGCCCTGAAGTCGCGGCGGGTGTCGGCGCTGGCGCTCGAGAAGGTTCCGCGCATCAGCCGCGCCCAGAAGATGGACGTGCTGTCGTCGATGGCGAACCTCGCCGGCTACCGCGCGATCGTCGAAGCCGCGAATGCGTACGGCAGTCCGTTTGGAGCGCAGGTGACGGCGGCC
This sequence comes from Archangiaceae bacterium, assembly GCA_043753165.1. Classification (GTDB taxonomy): domain Bacteria; phylum Myxococcota; class Myxococcia; order Myxococcales; family Myxococcaceae; genus JAGSPQ01. The sequence continues at coordinate 5,062 of JAYUXE010001025.1, forward strand.
GGTACGACTCCACCGGCGAAGGTCCTCATCATCGGGGCGGGCGTCGCAGGGCTCGCCGCGGCAGCGGCCGCCAAAGCACTTGGAGCAGAAGTGCGCGCCTTCGACACGCGTGCCGCCGCGCGCGAGCAGGTCGAAAGCCTGGGCGCGAAGTTCCTGACCCTGGAAGTGAAGGAATCCGGCGAAGGCGGCGGTGGCTACGCGAAAGTGATGAGCAAAGAGTTCATCGACGCTGAGATGGCGTTGTTCCGGAAGCAGGCGGCCGAGGTCGACATCGTCGTCACCACCGCGCTGGTGCCGGGAACCAAAGCGCCGATTCTTCTGCCCACCGACGTCGTCACGCACTTCAAGCCGGGCAGCGTGATCGTCGACATGGCGGCCGAACAGGGCGGCAACTGCGAGCTGTGCCGGCCGGGCGAAATCGTCGAGTTCAACGGCATCAAGATTCTCGGCTTCACCGACCTCGCGAGCCGCATGGCGTCGACGTCGAGCAAGTTCTTCGCGACGAACCTCGTGCACCTGCTGAACGAGATGCAGATCGGCAAAGAGTTCATCGTCGACCTGAACAACGACGTGGTGCGCCCTGCCCTGCTGACCCACCTCGGGGAAATTCTGCCGCCGCCTCCGCCGAAGGAGCCGTCGCCGCAGGTGCCGGCCGCGAAGCCGCCTCCGTCGGATGCGAAGCCGAAGCAGCAGCAGATCTTCGACCCGACCCGCCGCGCGTGGGGCACGACCCTGGGCGGGATGTTGGTGATCGCGGCGTTGTTTGCCCTGGGCCGGTTCGCGCCGCCCGACTTCCTGCAGCACTCGACCGTGTTCATCCTCGCGTGCTTCGTCGGCTGGCAGGTCATCTGGTCGGTGAGCCCTGCGCTGCACACGCCGCTGATGAGCGTGACCAACGCCATCTCGGGAATCATCGTCGTCGGCGGCATGCTGCAAATCGGCACGACGCTCGACGCGGCTTCCATTCTCGGAGCGCTCGCCGTCCTCGTCGCCAGCATCAACGTCTCCGGCGGCTTCCTCGTCACGCAGCGCATGCTGAAGATGTTTCACCGCGAGAAGCCTGCGCCCGCCACGAAAGGAGGCCACTGATGTCTACCGACCTCTACGGCCCGATGTCGGTCGCGTACCTCATCGCGGGCGTGCTGTTCATCCGTTCGCTGGCAGGCCTGTCGAAGCAAGAGACGGCGCAGCGCGGAAACCTGTACGGCATGGTCGGCATGGGCCTGGCCGTCGTGGTCGCGACCGTCGCCTGGCTCGCGGGCGGCTTCGAAGGGCGTGAGCTCGGCCTCGCGCTGATGATCGCCGCTGTGGTCATCGGGGCCGGCATCGGCGCCGTGCTCGCCCGCCGCGTCGAGATGACGGGCATGCCTGAGCTGGTCGCGATTCTTCACAGCTTCGTCGGGCTCGCGGCGGTGATGGTGGGCGTGAGCAGCTACCTGGCTCCGCGCGGAAACATTCACGCGGACTTCGCGACGCGCGTCGTGCACATGAGCGAAGTCTGGGTCGGCATCGCAGTCGGCGCGATCACGCTCACGGGCTCGATCATCGCGTGGGCGAAGTTGAAGGGCTCGCTGTCCGGCAAGCCGCTGCTTCTTCCCGGCCGTCACGTCTTGAACGCGTGCATCGCGATCGCGATCGCAGGCCTCGCCTACCCATTCCTCACGGCCGAAGGCACCAGTGGCCTGCCGTACCTGCTGATGATGACGGCGCTGGCGGCGATCCTCGGCGTGCACCTCGTGATGGCGATCGGCGGAGCAGACATGCCCGTCGTCGTTTCGCTGCTCAACAGCTACTCGGGTTGGGCGGCGGCAGCAGCGGGGTTCATGCTCGCAAACGATTTGCTGATCGTCACCGGCGCGCTGGTCGGCTCATCGGGCACCATCTTGAGCATCATCATGTGCCGCGCGATGAACCGTTCGATTTTGAACGTCGTCTTCGGCGGCTTTGGAACCGCCGACGGAGCGGCCCACGCGACCAACGCCGCGCCCGCCGGCGAAGTGCGCGAGCTCAAGGCCGACGAAGTGTCCGAACGGCTGCGCGAAGCGAAGAGCGTCGTCATCGTCCCCGGCTACGGCATGGCAGTCGCCCGCGCGCAGGCCGCCGTGCACGACCTCACCAGGAACCTGCGCGACCAGGGGGTCACGGTGCGTTTCGCGATTCACCCCGTCGCCGGCCGTCTGCCCGGGCACATGAACGTGCTGCTCGCCGAAGCCGGAGTTCCCTACGACATCGTGCTCGAGATGGAACACATCAACGCGGACTTCGCGAACACCGACGTCGTCCTCGTCATCGGCGCCAACGACATCGTGAACCCCGGCGCACTCACCGACACCGCAAGCCCCATCTACGGCATGCCCGTGCTCGAGGTCTGGAAGTCGAAGCTGGTGGTGGTGCTGAAGCGCGGCATGGCCGCTGGCTACGCGGGCGTCGAGAATCCGCTGTTCTTCCTCGACAACACTCGGATGC
>JAYUXE010001026.1:0-3225 GCA_043753165.1 Archangiaceae bacterium
AGACCGAGTAATGGCTGACGTGATCGCCAGCCAGGATCTCGCCAGCATCGGCGCGGTCGGCAAGCCCACGTCTCGCGGCGTCGCGATCGCCGAGAGCGCGGTGCCCCGGCTCAAGCAGCTGCTCACCGAACGCCAGACGCCCAACGCCGGCCTGCGCATCATGGTGAAAGGGGGCGGCTGCTCGGGCCTCTCGTACCAGATGGAATGGGCTGAGACCCCGCGCGAGCGCGACAAGATCTTCGAGCGCGATGGCGTGCGCGTGTTCGTCGACCCGAAGAGCTACCTCTACCTGATGGGCACCGAGCTCGTCTTCGAAGAGACGCTGATGGCGTCTGGCTTCAAGCTCCAGAACCCGAACGTGAAAGCAGCCTGCGGGTGCGGCGACAGCTTCTCGGTGTGACGTGACGCACTTCGAGCTGTTCGGCATCGAGCCTTCGGTGGACGTCGACCTTCTTGCGCTCGAAGCGAAGCACCGCGCCTTGAGCCTCGAGCTTCACCCCGATCGCCAGGCGGATCCCAAAGCCCGGCGCCTCGCGGTCGACAAGACGGTCACGCTCAACGACGCGATGAAGGCGCTCAAAGATCCCGTTCGCCGCGCCTTCTACTTGCTCAAGCTCAAAGGCGTGGACCTCGAGCGCGACGACGCCGGCGAGCAGCGCCAGATGCCGATGGAGTTTCTCGAAGAAGTGATGGAACGCCGCGAGGCCCTGGAAGCCGTTCGCGCGAAGAAAGACGTCGCGCAGGCGCAGGCGATGGCCGTCGAAGTCGAGTCGCTGAAAGAGAAAGCCCTGGTTGCAGCGCAGTCGGCCCTGAAGGGCGAAGACGTGAAGGAAGCCACCCACCAGCTCGGCCGGGTGCGGTACTTCACGCGCTTCCTCGAAGAGGTCGAGGCGATCGAAGAGGAGGCGCTGTAAGTGAAAGGCCTGCTGCAGATTCATGACCCGCTGAAGCCCAAAGGGCACGCGGTCGGCATCGATTTGGGAACCACCAATTCGCTGGTCGCTTCCGTGATCAACGGAAAGCCGAAGTGCCTCGCCGCCGATGAAGGCGGGGCCGAGCTGCTGCCTTCCGTCGTGCACTACGGGAAGGACGGCGGCGTGGTGGTGGGCGCCCGCGCGCTGGCCCTGTTGCCTGAATTCCCCACCGACACGCTGAAGTCCGTGAAGCGGTTCATGGGCAAGTCGTTGAACGACGCCGAAACGAAGAAGCTCGGCAGCTACAAGTTCACCGAAGGCCTCGGCGTCGTGCGGTTCGACGTCGCGGGCGGCAACCCCGTGACGCCCATCGAGGCTTCGGGCGAGATCCTTCGCGCGCTCAAGCGCCGTGCCGAGACGCACTTCGCCGGCAAGGTCGAACAGGCCGTCATCACCGTGCCCGCGTATTTCGACGACGCGCAGCGGCAGGCCACGCGCGATGCCGGGCGATTGGCAGGCCTCGAGGTGCTTCGGTTGCTGAACGAGCCGACCGCCGCGGCGCTCGCGTACGGGCTCGACAAGGGCAGCCAGGGGCTGTTCGCCGTCTACGATCTCGGCGGCGGCACCTTCGACATCTCGCTGCTCAAGCTCACCGACGGCATCTTCGAGGTGAAGGCAACCGGCGGCGACTCGGCGCTGGGCGGCGACGACTTCGATCGCGCCATCGCCAGCAAGGTGCTCGAGGAACGCGGCATTTCCGCCCCCACCCCCACGCAGATCGCGACGCTGCTGCAGGCCTCGCGCGCGGCGAAAGAAGCGCTCACCGATTCAGCGACGACGTCTCTCGTCTTCGAAGGCCGGGGCACGGAGGTCACACGGGCGCAGCTGGATGAATGGATCGCGCCGTTGCTCGCGCGCACGGGCGTGGTCAGCCGCCGCGCGATGAAGGACGCCAGCGTGAAGCCGGCCGAGCTCGACGGCGTGGTGCTGGTCGGTGGCTCGACGCGCGTGCCTGCGGTGCGCGCGTTCGTCACCGAGCTCTTCGGCCGCCCTCCCCTCGCCGACATCGACCCGGATCAAGTGGTCGCCCTCGGCGCAGCCGTGCAGGCCGACCTGCTCACCAACGCCGATCGCCAGGACGAAGTGCTGCTGCTCGACGTGATTCCGCTGTCGCTGGGCCTCGAGACGATGGGCGGCGTGGTCGAGAAGGTGATTCCACGCAACAGCCCGATGCCCACCGCGCAGGCGCAGATCTTCACCACCTTTCAAGACGGCCAGAACGGGATGGACATCCACGTGCTGCAGGGCGAACGAGAGCTCGTCGACGACTGCCGCAGCCTCGCCCGCTTCCGCCTCACCGGCATCCCTCAGCTGCCCGCCGGCATGGGCCGCGTCGAGGTGCGTTTCGCCGTCGACGCCGACGGCATTCTTTCGGTCAGCGCGAAGGAACAGACGACGGGCATCTCGCAGGCGATCACGGTCAAGCCGACCCATGGGCTCAGTGACGAAGAGATCGAACAGATGCTGCTCGACTCGATCGATCACGCCGAAGACGACATGCAGCGCCGGCAGCTGGCCGAACAGCAGGTCGATGCGAAGAGCATGCTCGTCAACGCCCACAAGCAGCTGCTGGAAAACGGCGACCTGCTGAACGACGACGAGAAGCGCGCGTTCATCGACGGCATCGAGGCGCTCGAGAAGGTGGCCGCGACGGCGACGGATTACCTCGAGCTAAAGGCCGGCATCACCACGCTCGACGAGGCCAGCCGGCCCTTCGTCGAACGGATCATGAACCGATCGATTCAGCGCGCCGCTGTCGGTCATCGCATCGAGGAATACTGAAGGTGGCGAAAGTCCACTTCACCTCGCCCCTGCAGGATCTCACCGTCGAGGTCGCCGAAGGCACCACCCTGCTCGAGGCCGCCGACGCGTGCGGCGCCCAGGTTGGCCACAGCTGCGGCGGCGTCTGCGCCTGTTCCACCTGCCACATCTGGGTGAAGAAGGGGCTCGAGACGCTTTCGGATCAAGAAGACGACGAGATGGATCGCCTCGATCAGGCCTTCGACGTGAAGCCCTACTCGCGCCTCGCCTGCCAGTCGAAGGTGGCGAAGGCCGACCTCGAGGTCGTCATCACCGAAGAAAGCCTCGTCGCGTACATGGACGAAAACCCCGACACGCGCCGCAAGCTGATCGCCGAATCGAAGTGGCCGGTCAGAAAGTGACGGCCGACGTCGTGTGACGCTTGATTGATCGCACGTGCGTCCCTATAAGCGGCGCCGCTGATGCCCAGGTGGTGGAATTGGTAGACACG
>JAYUXE010001027.1:0-3220 GCA_043753165.1 Archangiaceae bacterium
GCAGGCTTGCATGCGTGAATGCGTGGCTCACGGCGCACCGCTAACTTTCACGTCCGCACGAGCCCGACGGCGCTCGAGCTCGACTCAAGCTCGGACGCCACCACCGACACCGCCGCGTCCTTCGCGAAGCGCGTCAGCTCGTCACGAAACGTCACATCGTGCGTGAAGACGATGACCTGGCGCCGGGACGCTTCATCGACGAGCCGCGCTGCGACCTTCTCGCGGGTGCGATGGTCGAGCGCCGAGATGGGATCGTCGAACACGAGTCCGACGGGTTCCGCAGTCAGCCCGAGCTCGGACAGGAAAGACGCGATCGCGATGACGGTCTGTTCGCCTTCGCTGAAGACTTGATCGGCCGCGATGGTCTTCAGCTTCGCGTTGGCGAGCGTCAGGATCTTCACCTTCCCCTTCGAACCCTGCGGCGTGAGTACGGGCACCGGTCGCGAAAACCCGAGTCGTTCGAGCTCGGTCGCGACGCCCGTTCGGTACGAGTCGGTGACGTAGCGCCCGTTCAGCTCGGTCGACAGGTGCGTCGCCGCGACGGATCGAATCGATGCGATGGCGGTGTCGACTATGACTGCCGATCGCAGCGCGCCAACGTGTTCCTGAATCTGCTTCGAGCGGGCCGAAAGCGTCTTCTTGGCTTCGAGCTCCTGAATCTCGGCATTCAGGCGCTGCACCTCGCTGGCCACGCCAGCGCCGGCTTTCTGAAGGGTCGAGATCCGTTCGCCAGCCTCCGCGACGAAGGCCGCGACCTCGTTCACCGCGGCGGTGACGTCGACGCCTTTGGTCGCCTTCTTCAATCGCAGCTGCCGGGCCGTCGAGGACGTCGAGGCGATCGCCGCAGTGACCGACATTCCGAGCAGCGGCGCGTGCGGCGTGACCACCGACAGCAGCGCCTCGAGCCGTTCGCCCGTTTCATTTTCGAGCTCGGCGAGCCGGCCCATTCGGGTTGAGACGGCCCGTTCTGCAGACGCGCGTTGGGCCGACGCTTCGTCGTTCACGGCGTTCCAGAATCGCTCGAGTCGCGCCTCTGCCGCGTCCGACAGCTTCTCGAGACACAACGGACAACGCTGCTTGATCGCCAGCTGTTCGCCGTCGTTCTCGGCCACGAACGCTGCCGCAGCCCCGATGAGCGCGATCCACGGGTCCGAGCCGACCGCCTTCACCCATTTCTGGTCGGCCGACAGCGACTCGACCTTCTTCGCCGCCTCGAGCGCGGCGGCCCCGTCGGCCCGCTGGTCGGCCAGTTCCTGAATGGCTTTCGCGCTGGTGATCGCCTGCCGCGCCTCGAGCGCCGCCTGAATCGATTTCGCCGCGCCGCGTGCCGTCTCGAGCTGCGCCACGACCTGTCTCGGTGACCGAAGCTGGGCCAGCCCATCGCGCGCTGCTTCGAGACGCGCCGCATGTTGCTCGGTGAACTCGAGCGCCGGCAAGACATCCGACAGCTCGGTCGTGGCCGTGATTCGAGAGGCGGTCGCGGCCGCCGCGGTGTTGGGCGGGACCCCTTCGAGAAAAGTTCTCGCGGTCGACAGGGCTGAACGGCGGCTCGACAGCTCGTTTCTCACGTCGTCGAGCGCAGCGACCAACCGCGGCAGGACATCGAGCCCCTGCGGAGCCAGCTGCAGCTCGTTGTTCACGATGTACGCGTGGCCACTTTTCGCGTCGAGGACGGCGAACCGCGACGCCACCTCGGACGACAGCGGCGCATCACTTCGCCACGTCACGCGCGCGCTCTTTCCAGACGGCTGCCGAAACTCGAACGTCGCCGCGGGAACACCGTTGCCCGGCGTGTCCAGGCGAACATTTGGCAGCAGCTCGTCGACGACCCGCGCGCGAAACGCCTTCTTGAGAATTCGGGCGTAGCCTGTCTTGCCCGTCGCGTTGTTTCCGAAGACGACGGTGAGCTGTGGCCCGACCGGAACCCACTGATCGCTGGCGAGTGCGTTGACGTTCTGCGGATGCCCGAACCCCCGCAGGGTCGCCGCTTCGGGCGCGCTGCCCGCGAGTGGAAGGTCGTTGCTCGTGAGCGGCGCGATGTCCGTGCTGCCCGAGAGGCACAGGTCGGCGAGTCGCCTGATTTCGCCGGTCGGAATCCGCGCATTCGTTCGCAGAATCGTGCGCAGCGCGTCTTGCTGCCACAACGGCTGGGTGTTCGCCCACGCAAGGATGTCGGTGAACGGTGTCATGCGGGCACCACGTTCGCACCGACGGGGCTATCGGGGAATCGCCGCGACGACCACGGTGGCGTTGTGCCAGCCATCGAGCCGGCCACCGAAACGGGCGATCTCTCCGAACGTGACCAGCCCCGCCAGTGGCTCGGTGGGGAATACCTCGCGAATCGCGTCAATCGCCCGCGGAAATGCGTCGCCCAGCAAAATGTCGCGGCAGAAGCAGTCGAACACCAGCACCGCTGCCGCCTCGGCGCCCTTCAGGTTCGCGCGCGCTTCCCGGGCTGCGCGACCGGCGGCGGCGACCACGTTCTCGACGTCACCTTCCAGAACCGAAACGACGGCTCCTTCAGCGAGGCTGCCCACCAACCGCACATCGCCCGCCTTGCTCACGGCGAACGGCGCGCGCACGTGGGTCACCTGATCGAAGAGCAGCACGCCCAGCGGGTGCTTCAATAGAAAACCAGGGTCCGTCTGGGCCCAGGCGTCTTTCGCGGGCGCGCCATCGAGCTGCGTGAGCCGCGTGCCCGACGCTTTGGTGACGACCCTCGCGTTGCCCACGCGCGTGAGCCCGTGCTCGACGCCGACGCCCCAGTTGACGGAATCGAAGATGTGAAGGGCAGCGCCGGCGGTAGGGCCCGCTTCTCCATCGACCATCACCCGCGGAGAACGAAACACCCCTTGATCCGACGCGACGCCACCGACGACCTGCTGGAACGGGCGCGTGTGAACCCGCAGTTCCTTCAGCACCTGCTCACCCAGCGAGCCGGGCTGCAGCCAGAGGGCGGTGGTGGAGTAGGGCAGCCCACGCTGAGAGGACGCGGTGTACGCGTCCTTGAAGCCGGCGCACAATGATTGCGCTGCGAGCGTGGGCGTCGCGGGCTCGACCCCGGCCGCGCGAACTTCGAAACGGGCGCGGTCGCTCGAGATCAAGAGGCAGACGACCGCCTTGCGGTGAAGCGCTGCGCCTTCGAGTCCACCGCCCGTGTGACTCGCGATGAAGCGCGCCGAAGGAGCCAGCTGCTTTGCCGCCTTCACCACTTCGACCA
>JAYUXE010001028.1:0-3220 GCA_043753165.1 Archangiaceae bacterium
CGGTAGCGTTCGATGGCGGCGGGGTTGAGCTCGAGCTGCAGCTTCACGTCCTTCGCGATGACCTGCAGGGTGCCGGTGAGCTGCTCGACGAAGATGCGCTTCGCTTCGTCGAGGCCGTCGACGTACGCGTAGTTGCCGTTGCCCTGGTCGGCGAGCCTTTCCATCAGCACGTCGTTGTAGTGGCCCATGCCGAAGCCGACGGTGGTGAGCGTGATGCCTTCGGACGCGCGGGCTTTCACTTTTGCGAAGAGCGCATCGGCGGTGGTGACGCCATTGTTCGCGACGCCGTCGCTGCAGAGGATGATGCGGTTGATGCCGCCGGGCTTGAACCCCTTGAGCGCCTGGTCGTAGGCGATCTCGAGGCCGGCCTGGACGTTGGTGGCACCTTCGGGCTGCAGCGCGGCGATGGCAGAGAGGATTCGGTCGCGCTTCGTCGCGGGCGTGGGCGGCAGGACGAGGCGGCCCGCGTCGCCGTAGACGACCAGCGCCACGGTGTCCTTCTCTTCCAGTTGGTCGACGAGCAATTCCAGCGCGCGCTTGGCGAGGCCCAGGCGATTTTCCTGCGCCATGCTGCCGGAGACATCGAGGGTGAAGACGAGGTTCGCGGGCTTGCGCTCGGCGGCCTTCACGTCCTTCCCTTTCAGGCCGACGTGCAGCACGTGGTAGCCCTTGCGGTTCGGCGACGGGAAGACTTCGACCTGGACGGCGAAGGCTTCTTTCTCGGGCGGGCGGTAGAAGTAGTCGAACGCGTTGACGAACTCTTCGACGCGCACGGCGCTCTCGGCGGGAAGCTCGCCGCGGTTCAACCAGGCGCGCGACAGCGTGTAGCTGCCGGTGTCGACGTCGGCGGCGAAGGTGCTGAACGGCTCGTCGGACGTCTCGATGGTCGGGTTGACGCCGTAGTGCTGCAGCACCATGCCGCCGACTTTTCCGTGGGCGGGGGTGGTGTCGCCATCCGTCTCATTGAAGACGGGCGGGCTCACCACGGTGGGCGGCGCTTCGGATGACCTCGGCGAATACAGCGCGCACGAGGCGAAGTTCAGGGCGACGGCGGCACAGAGGACTCGTTTCATGGGTCAGCGGCTCCTTCGTGAAGAGACGAAGCGAGAGTGCGCCTTGCTGAAAACGAGTGTTTCACCCGTCGGTCATTTGATCTTCACGGTTTCTTCATGCGGGCCGTCAGGGCACGAAGCCCAGGTACAGCACGTTGCGCGGCTCGGACGATTTGACCGCCGCGATCGCCGTGCCGCCTTTGGGCATCGTCGCCGCGGCGGTCGAGCTGACGCTGAGGCCGGGCTCGGACAGCGTCGAGAGGCGCCCGCTTTCCAGGAAGAGCAGTGAGGTGCCGCCGACGCGCTGGACCTTGATTCGGTCGGTCGCAACGAAGGGCGCAAAGTTCGCGGTGAACGAGCCAACGCCCAGCTTCCGCACTTCCGACTTCACGCCGTCGAGCACGTGCACGGCAACCCCGTCGGTGAACGCCGCGTACTTTCCGAGCGTCGGGTTGAGGACCGAGGAACGCGTGCCGAGCAGCGAGAAGTTGAAGCTGCTCTCGAGGCCGAATGTGTCGGGGACGACGTCCGCGTCGTAGACCGAGGCGACGCGCTTCATCGTCGACGTCTTGATCCACATGGCTCCGGGAACGGCGAACAGCGGACTCTGCGCGGCGGAATCGTAGGTGACGTCCGTGTCCGTCGTCGGCACACCCGCCTTGATGTCGAGGCGCCGGTTCGGAACCGAGGTGAACGCCATGTAGCGGGTCGGGCTGATCCACCCCTGGTTCGAAAAACCCGCGGTCGCATTCAAAAGAACCGGTGACAGCGGGTCCAGCGGGACGGTGCCTTCTCGAACATCCGTGCCAACGCCGGAAGACGAGAAGACGACCATGCGCGAAGCGCCCTCGTTGAAAATCAGCTGGCTCGTGTTCGCAGGCAGCGTGGTGTGCGTGCCGTCGGAGACCTTGACGAGAATGGATCCCGGGGTGAGCCCACCCCACTGAAGGCCCACCCAATCGCGAACGCTGCCGCCCATCGCGCTGGGTGCCAGAGGGATGGTCGCGGTCAGCGTCACGGGCGCCGCCGCCGTCGGGCTGAGCACCTGAACGGTGCAGGTCGCGGTGCAGTTGTACGCGTACCAGACGGCGTAGGCGGTGGTGCTGGCGCCAAGCGTCAGCGCAGTCGAGGGAACCTGGGTGAATGCGACCTGATTCGTGAAGATGGTGGCCGAGGTCGTGGGGGTGATCAGCGAGACATCGTACGGAGGCAGGTTCATCTTGCGCGCGATGAACCGTTCGTTCGTCTGAAAGCCCGAGCCGAACACTGCGGGAAACCGGGTCGCCATGCCGGTGCCGAGGTCGACGCGCACGAGCTCGTACTGCGGCGACCCAGCCCAGAACATCAGCGTGTTCTCGTCGTCCGAGATGGCGGGCCCCGCGCTGACGAACGTCGCGGGGAAAGACAGCTGCTGCCCCGTGGTGGAATTCACGACCACGACGCCCTGCCCCGACGGCGGGGTGAAGGCGGCCCACTTGCCGTTCTTGCTCAGGTACAGCCGCGAGATGGAACCGATCGCGAACAGCTTCCGTTCGAAGGTCTTCGTGTCGACGAAGTAGTGCTCGGTGAAATAATCGGTGTCGACGTTCACCTGCAGCACCGCGATGTCCGACTCACTCGTCGCCGTCCAGGTCGTGCTGCTGATGCGCGAAGCCCAGGGGTACGCGCGGTACAGGCTCAACACCTTTGCAGGCAGGGTCGTCGTCTGGCCGGTGCGAACCTGCGCGACGCCCAGCGATTGCTTCGGGTAACCGGCGAACTCGGCGAACGCTTCGTAGTCACCCGGCGGAAGCACGAGCGAGAAGTTGCCGTTGTCGCCCGTCATCGCGGACACGTTAGCGACGGACACCTTGATGTCCTTCGGGCGCGAACCGTTGAAGAGCGACAGACTGCCTTCGAGCTTGCCGGTGACGCTGAGGTCGTTGGCAAGAGTCAACGCCATCGCCTCGTTCTTGCCACGCTTCAAAGTGACCATCGCCGAGGCGGCCTGGGGAATCGCCCCCGCGGACTTCGCGACGACCGAGTACATGCCGACGGGGACTTCGAAGAAGCCGTAGCCACCCGTCGTGTCGGTGAGGGACACGCGATCGCTGCCAGACAAGTAGACGGTGGCCCCCACGACGGGGCCCGCGCCGTTCATCACCTTGCCGGTGAGCGACGCGATGGGG
>JAYUXE010001029.1:0-3220 GCA_043753165.1 Archangiaceae bacterium
TGCACGCAGCCCACCGAATGCGCGGGCGGCACCTGCGTCGTCGACGGCGCCCAGTCGTACTGCGCGCGCTTCTGCACGGGCGGGCAAGAATGTCCTCAAGGCTTCGTGTGCCTCGGCCTGACCACGGGTCAGCAGAGCGCGTGCGTTCCTTCCAACCGAAGCTGCACCGGAAAGTGTCCATGAAAAGGCTCACCCTGCTGATGCTGTTGGCGCTGACGGCGTGCGGCACCAAGCCCGTGGTTCTGAAGGCCGAGATCTGCGGCAACGGGAAGGACGACGACGAAAACGGACTCACCGACTGTAAGGATCCCGACTGCTCAGGCCAGGCCGGCTGCCCCATCATTCCGGTCGATGGCGGTACCAACTACGGCACCTGCGCGAAGTGCGGCAACACGTGCACAAAGCAGACGGAATGCCTGACCAACAACTTCCAGAATGACACGCCTCCGGCCGAGTGCGTCGGCGGCAAGTGCCAGCTGCTCAACACCAACGTGCAGGTCGCGTTCGAGGTCGACACGGCGAGCCTCGTCGGGTTTCCCCCGAAGCTGCGTTCGCTGAACACCCGCGTGATCAGCAAGGTCGCGTTAGATGGCTCGGCCGTCACGTGCTTGCTCATGAAGGACGCCGCGTCTGGCCGCACCGAAGCGTTTGCGGATCAGATCGAGAAAAGTGGGAAGTTCAACTTGCGCGGCTACGACGTCAGCCCCGTGAACGCGAACGGCGGCGAGATCATCAAGCAGCCCTTCATGAACGTCGCCACGGGCGGCAACTTCCTGATCTGGACGGAAGTGTGGGGCGGGCCCGTAGGCACACTCTCGAAGCTGCCGTCGGGCTCGCGGTTCGTCTGGGGCTGCTATGAGTCGGGCACCGCGGTCGCCGATGTCACCGCCGCCGACAACTGCGCGCCGGGAAGTGATGCGGGCTGCCGTACCCTCAAGGTCAAGCTGACCAACCAGCCCGACCCTCCCTGAAGGCGTGCTCGTCTCGCTCGTCTTGATCGTCGCCGCCGGCTGGAGCGACTTTCCCGACCCTTCCACCGCCGCAACGCGGACCCCGCCCCCGAAAGCCTCCCAGCGCCGCGAAGCGTTGGACGAGCTGCAGGCGTTGCTCGAGCAATGGCAGAAAGAACGGCTCGACTTCGCGCGCGAGCATCAGCTGCAGCTCCACGCGGAACAGATCGTCGAGGCGTCGCGCGAGGCACCGGCGCTGCCTGCGGAAGCGGTGCAGATACAGCGCGGCGGCACGATGAAGGCAGGGCGGGGGAAGGTGATCGAGGTCGCTCCGCGCGGAAAGCTGGAAGCGGAGCTCGACGAGGCGGAAGCCCAGGCCGACGCGCGGCGCGCCGAGTGCGCGAAGAATCCCAGGCGCTGCGAGGCCGAGAAGGCGAAGCGCGCGAAGACGGAAGTCGCGAACGACGCGTTCGAGGACGCGATCGAAAAGAACTTCGAGAAGCGGCGCGCGACGATCGAAGCCGAAGCCGCGAAGATTCAGGCCGCCGTGACGGCGGCGAAGCAACGCGAAGCCAACCGGCAGGCGAAGAAGCTCGGCGGAACCGTCGATGAGGAAGGGAACTTCGCCGACGATGATTTGAAGGCCGAGCCTCCGCCGCGAAAGTAGCGGTATGGATGCCGCCATGGATCGCAAACTGCTGGTGAACGGCGAATGGCGCGACGGGGCGAGCACCTATTCCGTGAAGTCCCCCTTCGACGACCGTGAAATCTGTCGCGTCGTCCAGGCGGGCGCGAAAGACGTCGAAGACGCGCTGGCCGCCGCAGTCGCCGCCCGCCCGCGCCTTCAACGCCAGACGACGGGCTTCCGCCGCGACCTGCTGACGAAGATCGCCGCCGGCCTCACCGCCCGCCATGCCGAAATCGCAGCGTCCATCTGCGACGAAGCCGGCAAGCCCATCGCGCTCGCAAGAATCGAAGTCACCCGCGCGATCGAGACCTTCACCTCTGCCGCCTCCGAGCTGGTCCGCTTCGGGGGTGAGATCCTCAACCTCGATCTTTCCGACAACCAGGCCGGCACCGAGGCCGAGGTGCGCCGCTTCCCGGCGGGCGTCATCGTCGGCGTGGTCCCCTTCAACTTTCCGCTGAACCTCGGCGCGCACAAAGTCGCCCCTGCGCTCGCCGTCGGTGCGCCCATCATCATCAAGCCACCGCCGCAGGCACCTTCGGCCCAGCTCATCCTCGCCGAGATCGCGCTCGCGGCCGGGGCTGACCCCGCCGCACTGCAAGTGCTGCCCTGCGACAACACCCTCGCCGAACGCCTCGCGACGGATCCCCGCGTCCGCGTCCTGTCTTTCACCGGCAGCGCGAAGGTCGGCTGGCACCTGAAGACCCTGGCCAAGGGCAAAGCGCTGCTCGAGCTCGGAGGAAACGCTGCAGCGATCGTCGCCGATGACGCCGACCTCGCGATGGCCGCCAAACGCCTCGCTCCCAGCGCCTTCGGCTACGCCGGCCAGGTCTGCATCAAGACCCAGCGCATCATCATCGACGCCCGCGTGTACTCTGCTTTCGTCGAGCTCTTCCTCGCCGAGACGAAAAGGCTCAAAGCCGGCGACCCCCGCCACGACGACGTCACCGTCGGCCCCGTCATCAACGACGCCGCCGTCACCCGCATCACCGAGTGGCTCGACGAGGCGTCGAACGGCGGAGCGAAGACGTTGCTCGCCAGCACCCGCACCCACCGCGTGATGACGCCTGCAATCCTCGAAGACGTGCCCCGCGCCAGCCGCCTCTACAAAGAAGAGGTCTTCGGCCCTGTCGTCGTCTTGAGCAAAGCGACCGACTTCGACGCCGCCATCGCCGAGGTGAACGACGGCGACTACGGCCTTCAAGCGGGCGTCTTCACCAAGAGCCTTCGCCGCGCACGCCAGGCCTTTCACACGCTCGAAGTCGGCGGCGTCATCCTCGACGACTCACCCAGCTTCCGCAGCGACGCGATGCCGTACGGCGGCGTCAAAGGCTCGGGGCTCGGCCGCGAAGGCGTGCGCTACGCGATGGAAGAAATGAGTGAAATCAGGCTGATTGTGATAAATTAAAGGCGAGGTGAAAGTTATGCTCGAACAAGTTTCTACGGTAACAACACAATACGTTTTTCTACCGTCGGATGAGGAAAAGCGCGAGTTGTTTACGAATGATGATGTCGTGCGTTTTGCGACCGACGAATTTTGCCGCTATGAACTTATCGGAGGAGAAATTATCGTGTCAACTGCTCC
>JAYUXE010001030.1:0-7506 GCA_043753165.1 Archangiaceae bacterium
GGCACGGTTGACGAAGAGGCCTTTGAACGAGCCAGCGAACTGCGCGCCGCTGGGCGAGAGCCACCACGCAGGACGCTGGCCCGTGCCGTAGCCAATGGCTTCTTCGCAGATCACCTTCCAGCTGGCCCCGCGGTCTTTGCTGTAGACGGCGCCAAACGTGGTGCTGACGAGGATCTCGTCGTTCGCGCCGCTGCGAAGGTTCACCGACAGCGACTGCGGAATGCCGGTGTGGCCGAGGGCGACGGCAGCGACGAGCGCGAGCAGCTTCATGGCGCCGCCTGTTGTGGAGCGAAGATCGGCACCGGCTGCTCTTTGCCCTTCACCGGCACGGCGCCGAGCTCGCGATATTTAAAGCCGGAGGCGGCGGCGCGCGTGCTGTCGCTGACGAGAATCGCGGTGCCCGACTGCTTCGTCAGCCCTTCGATGCGGGACGCGACGTTGACGGTGTCGCCGATGACGGTGAACTCGCGGCGGGCAGCGGGGCCGATCTCGCCCAGCACGGCGGGGCCGGTGTGAAGGCCGATGCCGATCTTCAGCGCGTCGAGGCCAGAGCCCGCGCGCCGCACATTCAAAGCGTCCAGCGCGGTGAGCATCTCGAGCGCGCACGCGACGGCGGCCGAGGCATGGGCGGGCAGTGCCTGCGGCGCGCCGAAGTACGCGAGAATTCCATCGCCCATGAACTTGTCGACGTTGCCCTGGTGCTTCTCGACGACCTCGACCATGCGGCCCAGGTACTCGTTGAGCTGGGCGACCACCTCGCGGCTGTCGAGCTTCTCGCTCATCGCGGTGAAGCCGCGGATGTCGGAAAAGAGCACGGTGATCTGCTCGGTTTTTCCTTCGGTGGCGGCGGTTCCTTCTCTCTCGATCACCGCAGCGACGGCGGGCGAGAAGTGGCGGGCGAGCGCGGCGACGCGGCCGACGAGGTTGTAGATGCGCACAGTCAGGTACGCGGCAGCGGTGGTCGTCATCGCGACCAGCGCGGCCGAGCCGATGTACCACGAGGAATCGGGTGGCACCGCGACGCGCAGCAGCACGAACTGCAGCGGCACCGCGATGAGGCCGGTGACGATGATCACGGTGCGGCGCAGCGTCATCAACGCCATCAGCACCATGAACGCAAACAACCCCAACGCATACATCGCGTTGCCCAGCGGCGAGGTCGACCCGGCATTGGTGACGCGCTCGTATTCGATGAAGAGCACGGTGGGGATGTCGATCAACGGCACCGCCCAGACGCTCAAGGGCTTGAACCGGTTCCCGCTGCCCGCGGCCCACAGCAGGCCGGCAATGACGAGGTAGACGAGGGGCGGGACGCCGAAGTCGCGAAGCTCCATCAGGGTGTTCTTCGACGCGAAGACGCTGGTGGCGACGACGGCAGCGACCCAGACGGCAGCGCCGATGAGGCGAATGCGGCGAAGCAGGGCCGCCATCCGTTCACGTTCTTCTTCGATCGCTCGTTCTGTGCCGGCGTCAAACACGCGCGGCGAGTCTATGCGCGCTTTGCCAGCGCGGCGCGTACGGTGTCTTCGAGCTGCTGGACGACTTCCGACAGGGGCATCGACGTCGAGTCGACGTGCACTGCGTCCTCTGCCGCCTTGAGTGGAGCGGCCTCGCGTTCCGTGTCTTCGCGATCACGCTGCGTCTGTTCCCTCGCGACCTGGTCCAGCGACTTTTCGTTGCCCTTCTGGAAGAGCTCTTCGAAGCGGCGGCGGGCGCGAATCGACGGGTCGGCGTGAAGAAAGAACTTCAGATCGGCGTCGGGGAAGACGACGGTGCCGATGTCGCGGCCTTCGAGGATCGCGCCTGATCTGGCGTTGAGCGCGAGGCGGCGTTGGAGCTCCAGCAGTCCGGCGCGAACGACGGGGCGGCTGCTGACCTGGCTTGCGGCCAGAGAAATTTCCGGCGTGCGAATCGCTTCGGACACATCGCGATCGCCAATGAAGACGTGGTTGCTTTCGCCTTCGACCTTGAAGCTCACCGCGAGCGTGGCGAGCAGCGCGCCCAGCTTCGCGTCGTCGGTGAACGCGATCTTCCCCTCGTGCGCGGCGAGGGCGACGCAGCGGTAGATGGCGCCGGTGTCGACGAGAGAGAAGTCGAGGCGGCGGGCGAGGATCTTCGAGACGGAGGACTTCCCTGCCCCCGCAGGCCCGTCGATCGCGACGATCAGGGGGCGCTTCACCTGGCGAAGATCTCTTTCATCGCCGCGACCAGGCGCTCGTTCTGCGCGTGCAGCCCGGCCGAGATGCGAAGCGCGTTCGGCCAGCCGCTGCCCGGCACCGGGCGGGTGATGATGCCCTTTCGAAGCAGCGCCTCGTACACAGGGCCCGAGGGGCGGCCGAGGTCGGCGAAGACGAAGTTGGCGTGGCTCTTCGGAATCGGCAGGCCCAGCGCACGAAGCTCGGTCTCGAGGTAGCGAAGCTCGCGCCACGTGGTTTCCTGCGTCGTGCGCAGGTGCTCGACGTCGTCGAGCGCGGCGAGGCCGGCCGCCTGGGCAACCGAGGTGAGGTTGAACGGCATGCGGGTGCGGTTCAGGTACGTCACCATCTTCGCCGGCATCACGCCGTAGCCGAGCCGCACGCCGGCGAGGCCGTAGATCTTCGAGTACGTGCGCAGCACCATCACGTTCGGGAACTTGCGGAAGTAGTCGAGCCCGTTGGGGTACTCGGCCCAGTCGACGTACTCGAAGTAGGCTTCGTCGAGGATGACGAGCACATCTTCGGGCACGACGGCGAGGAACGCGTCGAGCTCGGCCTTGCTGAAGGCGGTGCTGGTCGGGTTGTCGGGGTTGGCGAGGAAGACGAGCCGGGTCTGCTTCGACAGCGCGGCGGCCATCGCCTTCAGGTCGTATTGGTAGCCGGCCTTCATCGGCACTTCGACGAAACGGCGGCCATGCGACTGAAGCGCGACCTTGTACATCACGAAGCTGCCGGCGCTGAGCAGCGCGACGTCGTCAGGCGCGGTGAAGGTGCGAATCACGAGCTCGATGATCTCGTTGCTGCCGCTGGCGACGAAGACTTCGTTGGGCTCGACGCCGAGGTGCTGCGCGAGGCGACGCACCAGGAAGTACGAGCTGCTGTCGGGGTAGAGGTGAACCTTCCCGGCCGCTTCGACGATCGCCTCGACGGCAAGAGGCGATGCACCCAGCGGGTTTTCGTTCGACGCGAGCTTGATGACGTTCGAGACGTTGTACTCGCGCTCGGTCTCTTCGATGGGCTTGCCCGGAACGTACGGCTTGAGGGTCTCGATGTAGTCGGGGACGAGTGGACGCATGGAACTGTTTAACGGCCGGTGAAGGGCCCGAGCGCGCGAAACTTGCGGTAGCGATCTTCGATGAGCTTGTCGGGGGTGAGTCCGCTGAGCGCGGCGAGGTGTTTGCGAAGGGCCTTGCCGACGGATTCAGCGGTGCGGGTCGGGTCGCGGTGCGCACCGCCGGGGGGCTCGGGGATGAGCTCGTCGATCACCTTCATCTCGAGCAGATCGCGGGCGGTGACCTTGAGCGCGTCGGCGGCCTTTTCGGCCATCGAGGCGTCGCGGTAGAGAATCGACGAGCACGCCTCGGGGCTGATCACGCTGTAGATGCTGTTCTCGAGCATCAGCACGCGGTTGCCGACGCCGATGGCCAGTGCGCCGCCGCTGCCGCCTTCGCCAATCACCGTCGACACGACAGGCACGGGCAGGCCGGCCATCACTTCGAGGTTCACCGCGATCGCTTCGGCCTGGCCGCGTTCTTCCGCGCCGATGCCGGGGTACGCGCCGGGGGTGTCGATGAAGGTGAACAGCGGGCGGTTGAAGCGGCCGGCGAGCTCCATCAGGCGGCGCGCTTTGCGGTAGCCCTCGGGGCGGGGCATGCCGAAGTTGCGCACCATGTTCTCTTTGGTGCTGCGGCCCTTCTGGTGGCCAATCACCATCACCGGCTGGCCGTCGAAGCGGGCGAAGCCACCGACGATCGACGGATCTTCGCCGAAGCAACGGTCGCCCGAGAGCTCGTTGAAGTCGGTGAAGAGGAAGGCGATGTAGTCGAGGAAGTACGGGCGCGCGTTGTGCCGCGACAGCTGGACGACCTGCCAGCGGGTGAGATCGCTGAAGATTTCCTGCTGCAGGCGCCTGGCTTTTTTCTCGAGCTTGCCGATCTCGGTGGTGAAGTCGTGCGCGCCGCTGGCAGACAACGACTTGAGCTCGGTGATCTTCTTTTCCAGCTCGATCAGCGGGCGCTCGAAGTCGAGCGCGTGGGTGATTGCAATGGCCATGACCGGGCCACGAGTAGCACCAAATACCGTGACTCAGTGCGGCAAAAACCCGGTCTTGGTGGGGCCGCCGGCTACGCCGCTTTGATCTTCGCGGCGGCAGCCGACAGCGCGTACCAGGCCGTGCGGAAGGCCTTGAGCTCGCGGAGCCCGGCCGGGTGACGGCCGAGGGCGGGCGCAACGGTGACGGGCAGGCCGATCTTCTTCTCGAACACCTTGGCGACCTCGAGCTCGTTCTTCCGGCGCTCTTCGGTGACGACGCAGGTGGTCTTCGGCAGCACGCGGTTCACGAGCACGCGTTCGACGGGCAGCTTCTTCGCCTTCAAGTACTCGACGAAGCGTTCGACCGGGCCGACCGCCATTTCTTCGCCGCGGGTGACGACGACGAACCGGCACTCGGACGGGTTGATGATCGCGGCCTCGAAGCGCTGCACGTGCTTCAGCAGCGCGGCGAGATCATCGGCCAGCGGGCCGAGGCCACGGTTGCGGTACTTCGAGATGACGGCGTGGGTCTGCGTCAGCCATTCCTTCGCGATCGCCGGCAGCTCGAGGATGCGCAGGGTGTCGCCCGACGGCGAAGGGTCGATGACGATGCGCTTGAAACGTTCCTGCACCAGGGCGTCGGTGAGGGCGGACATCGCGGCAAATTCGTCCATGCCCACCGGGGCGGTGTCGAACAGGTTCCGAATCACCTCGCGGTCGACCGCGAATTCCTGACCCTTTACTTCGGGGCCGAACGCACCTTCGGCGCGATCACGGAAGCGCCGGCGCAGGTTGCCGAACCACGTCGCGAAGTCGATTTCGCGGGCGTAGAGGCCCTTGGTGCCCTTCACCTGGGTCTCGGTGTCGGTGAGCCGGCTCTGCAGCACGTCAGACAGCGAGTGCGCGAAGTCGGTGCTGATGAGCAGCACCGGGCCTTCCTTCTCGGTCAGCGTCACCGCGGCCGCGGCCGCACAGCTGGACTTGCCGACGCCACCGCCGCCGACGAAGAAGATGAAGCGCGTCGGAGGAAGCGGAGGCGCCGCAATCGGAGGCATCGACGGGGCGCGCACCAGGGCAGGAGGACCTTCGGCGGCCGAGAACTGCAGCGCCTTCGTCTCTTTCCCGCTCATCCATTCTTTCGCGAACGCCTTCACTTCGTCCTGGCCCCGGGGCCCGACGATGCGGCGATGCAGCAGCTCGACCGGGACGCCCAGCGTCTGGTACCTGCGAACGTGGGGCGCCTGCAGGCCGCGGCGGTTGGCGACTTCGCGGCTGTCTTTTCCGTCTTCGATCTGGTCGGTGATGATCTCGACCACGGGGGTGGCGCGCTCTTTCAACGCATTGAAGAGGAAGCGGGTCTGCGCCTCGGGCACCGGCTCGGCCAGCGCGACGAGGTGGAAGGCGAAGCGGGTGGGATCCTTCAGAAAGGCGATCGCCTTGTCGCAGGTGGCGGCGAAGCCATCGAGCGGAGACGGCGGCTTCGGCGTCGCAGCGGCGGCCTTCGTCGGCTTGCCGAGCTTCTCGCCGCGGACCATCGCGATGAAGCGGCGAAGGTGCGTCGCGTGGTCGAGCAGGCGGATGCAGTGCGCCGCGCCCAGGCCGTCGACGACGATCTTGTCGAACTCCTTCGACTCGAGAAGATCGAAGAGATGGAACAGCGAGGCGGGCTCGCCCAGGTTGGCGGTCGAGACTTCGAGCAGCTTCTGCACGTCGTCTGCGTTGATGATCACGCCCTTCCCCGCCGACGCGAGCAGCGCCGTGCGGTAGGCCTTCGTGAAGGGCTCGACCAGCTCTTTCGGGTCGAGCTCCGAGGCCCAGAGGCCGCCCGTGCCTTTGCCGGTGACGAGCTTCGTCGGCTTGTGCGTCAGCTTCTTCTCGAAGAGATCCGAGAGGCCGCCGTTCGGTTCGATGCTGGTCAGCAGCACCTTGTCCTTGCCGGACTTTTCGGTCAGGTTCAGCGCGAATGCTGCCGACAGCGTCGTCTTTCCTGAACCTCCCTTACCGCCAAAGAAGTGCAGCGCCTGTGCGTCGATCATTTGATGTTGCCTTTGCGTAGATTGCCCGCTTGACTCACGCGGGTTTGGTTTCGGCCGAGGTCTAAGGCAGATTGAAGGGCGCGGAAGACACCAAATTGCGACCAAAAAGTCAAGGTACTACGGGCAGTTTGCGCGCCGCCTACACCGCCCCACCTAAGATCGCGTAACTGCTGATCGCCGCTGGGTATTCCCGGCTACGGGTAGCGCTTGCGGATCAAGAAGACGATCGCGTCGCGCGCCGAGGCGTCGTTGTAGCCGTAGCGCGTGCCCAGGGTGTCGAGCATCTGGCGCACGGCGGCCTGCTCGCGGGGCGAGAGGCTGGCCTGTTCACCCGACAGGTATTTCAGGGTGTTCTCGACGTTGCGGCGCAGCGTCTTCTTTCGTTCTTCGAAGAAGTGATCGCGCAGGCGCTTGAAGTGGTCGGGGAAGATTCGCGCCCATTCGAGCACCCCTTCGGGGTTGTCGATCTTGTGCGCGCCGATGTTCGAGATCAGCCCCTTGCGGAACTCGGACGCATCTTCCCCCTTCGGTTTGATGATCTCTTCGAACTCGACCATGCGCCCTTCGTCCGGCTTCTCGTGCGAGCCCGTGACGCGGTTGTGCACCTTCTCGCCCTTCACCCAGGCAGAGACGAGCTGCACGTACTTCTCGAACAGATCTTTGTACTGGGCCTCGCTGACCAGCCCCATCGAGTCGCGCACCTCGTGGTCGACCCACTCGAGGTACTCGGCCTCGACGGCGGCGACGAACTCTTCGTGGTCGTGGTACCCCTCGACGACCTCCTGCTGGAGGAATTCGTAGACGCTCTTGTCCTTGCACAGCGCAGAGAGCTCTTTGAGCACCGCCAACGGGTGGAGCCCTTCAAACTCGACGCTCTGCGCCGCGTTGAAGAGCGCCGTCTTGATCTCGCGGGCAGAAGCGCCGCTGCGCCCCTCGTAATTCGGATAGCTGTCGGACTCTTCGTAGACTGCCTGCAGGTGCTTTCGCAGCTCGCGCGCCTGGGGCAGCGAGAACCGCTCGGGGGCCTGGCCTTCCTGGTAGAGCCGCAGCTTTTCGAGCGGAGACAACCTCTCAATCAAAGCGCGGACCTCATTGGGGTAGCGCTCCGAAATCGGCTTCTTCAGCCGGGTGAGAACGGCCCACATTGCAGCCACCCGCGTCGCGTGGGGAGCAATGTGGCGACCCACCGTCGTGCTGTTGACCTGGGCGTCGTAGATCTCCTGCTCGATCTGCCAGCGGCGCAG
>JAYUXE010001031.1:0-3217 GCA_043753165.1 Archangiaceae bacterium
GCGGACGCGACGATGATCCCTTCTTCCTCGAGCACATCGACCAGCGCCTCTCGCACGTCGCGATCGTCCTCGACGATGAGCACCGAGGGCGGCTTCGCGGCAGCAGTCGAGCTGGGGGGACTCATGCTGAACGCCTCGGCAGGCTGACGGTGAACTCGGATCCTTCACCCTTCCGACTGTCGACCGCAATGTTTCCGCCGTAAGACTGCACGATGCGGCTGGCGATGAAGAGCCCGAGCCCCAGCCCGCCGTAGTGCTGCGGTGAAACCGCCCGCTCGAAGCGCTCGAAGATGCGCTGCGAGTCTTCCTTCGCGATGCCGATGCCCTGGTCCTTCACCTTGATGACTGCCAGCCCGTCGACCGCTTCGACACGGACGCGAATCGGTTTTCCCGGCCCGTACTTGATCGCGTTGCCGATGAGGTTGCTGAGCACCTGCTCGAGCTGCATCGGGTCCCACTTGCCGCGAACTTCGGTGACGGCCTGGTACTCCACCTTGCACGCCGCGCGGTCGGCTTCGGCCCGGCACCGGTCGACGACTTCCCGGGTGAAGGCCGCGAGGTCGAGATCTTCGGCGACGTGAATCATCTTCCCGTTCGTGATGCGCGAGACGTCCAGCAGCCCTTCGATGAGCTTGGTCAGCTGTCCAGACTGGCGCACGGCCTGACGCAGCTTGTGCGAGATGCGTTCTTCCAGCGGGTTGCCTACGGCCTTCGTCAGCAGCATCTGCATGCTCTGCAGCTGCAGCGTCAGGGCGGTGAGCGGCGTGCGCAGCTCGTGCGAGGCAATCGACATGAATTCGTCGCGCGCCTTCACTGCGTTCTGCAGATCCTTTTCGATCTTCTTCTGGTCGGTGCAGTCGGTGAGCGTGACGACACAGCCTACGACGTTCTTCTGCCGCCCCAGCAGGGGCCCTGCGCTGACGAGCAGGTGAAAGGTCGTGCCGTCCGACCGATGGAAATCGACGGAGCAGCTCTCGATCACCTTCCGCTGCCGCGCGGCCTTCGACACCGACATCCCTTCGAGCTCGAAGGGAAACACCTCGTCGAAGTCGCGCAGCAGCGGGTTGCCGCCGATGAGCCGGTGGGTGGCGCGGCTGGCGCGCACGATGCGGCCGTCCTGGTCGCAGACGACAATCGACTCGGCCGCCTGGTCGAGCACGGAACGCGCGAGCCGTTCAGAGGCGACCATTTCTTCGTTGCGCTTCTGCTCGGTGAGGTCAGTCGCAACCAGGCAAAGCACCTGCTTCTCGTTCGAGTCGCCGTCACTCCGCAGCGCATTCACCGAAAGAAAGGTCGGAAACTCGTCGCCGTCGGTGTTGGTCAGCGTGACTTCGCCGCGGCTGTCGCGCTTGCGCCCCTGCAAAAGCAGCGCATCGAAGGTGGGCCGGTGGGGCGTCGCGACGAACGTTCGCAGCGAACAGCCCATCGTTCGGCTCAGCGGGCGGCCGAGCATCCGGGCAAAGGTCTGGTTGCAGTAGAGAATCGTGCCGGCTTCATCGAGCGTCGCCGCGCCTTCCGTCATCGCTTCGACCAGAACGCGGTACGAACGTTCGGCGCCTTCGAGGGTGAAGAATTTTTCGCCGCGGGGCCCACTGACGACGATGGCGTCGACCGCGCCCGAACGAATCGCATCCAGCGTTTCTTCCGCCTCGGCGAGGCTCGTCTCGACAACGGCGCGGCTCGGGGGGATGCGGGGCTTCGGAGGGCGGCGGGCGGTCATTTTTCCTTCCTCAGGTCGAGCCCGAGCAGCAGCTTTGCGTCAGTCAAATCTCCGACGAACCGCCGAATGGGAACCGGAAGAACTTTGATCAGCGTCGGGGTGGCAATGATCTGCTCGTCTCGCGCCATTGGAGGGCGCTGGAAGATGTCGATCACGTCCAACTTGTAACGGCCCTGCAGGTGCTCTTCGCAGAAGTTCTTGAGCCGGCGGATGGTGCGCACAGACCTGGCCGAGGCACCGGTGGCGTAGAGCTTGAGCACGTACCTCACCTCTTTCCGCGGCTTGCTGAGCTGCGACTTCAGTGTCGAAGAGGCCGTCATTTCGCCACTCGGACCAGCGGGCGCAGGTCGAGCCCGACCAGCAGCCTTTCGGTGTTCGAAAGGTCTCCAATCAGCTTCTTCATCGGCGCCGGCAGCCGGCGCACCAGCGTGGGCACGGCAAGAATCTGATCGCCGCGCGCCAGCGTCGGGGGTGCCGTGCGTCGAGCCGCGGTACTTCACGACGCGCAGGGTTCGGGTGGTCCTCTGCTCGTCGACGACGTGATCGAGCAGGATCACGCAGTCGGACACGTACTCTTCGAGGCCGTGCCGGGTGAGCTCGGCTTCTCCGCGTTCGGCCGTGATGACCGCGGTCACGCCCTGGTCCTTGAGCCAGCGGAACAGGCGGCGCAGCTCGGACCTCAAGATGGTGGCGTTGGTCAGACCGCCGAACAACGTCTCGAGCGTATCGAGCACGATGCGTTTGGCGCCGACGCTTTCGATCGCGCTCCGAATGCGGACGAAGAGGCCTTCGAGATCGTACTCACCGGTCTCTTCGATCTCGTTGCGGTCGACGTGCCCGTAGTCGATCTCGAGCTTCTTCTGCTGTTGAAGCTGCTCGAGGTCGAAGGACAGCGAAGCGACGTTGGCGGTGAGCTCCTGGGCGTTTTCTTCGAACGACATGAAGACGCCGTTCTCGCCGAGCTCGGTGGCGCCGCGAACGAGGAACTCCATCGCGAACAGCGTCTTGCCGCAGCCAGGCCCGCCGCAGATGAGGGTGGGGCGCCCGGTCGGAAGTCCGCCCATCGTGATTTCGTCGAGGCCTGAAATCCCCGTGGGCGACCTGGCGATGGTCGTTCGCTGCAGCCGCATGCTCCGCGGACTCGGCCTCTTGGGTCGTTTTTTCACGGTGCGAAATGGCTTTGCCAATCGTGTGCCGTTCAGACCACCTGCGAAGGCCGGAATGACGGCCCACGTGGGCCTGTGGCAAAAGGGCGCAGTGCGCAAAGTTGTGTCACCCAAGCCCACCCACGTCAGGCTGGCGTCCGGGGCGGCGTGTGATAACCGATGGTTGCCGGAGCAGCTCGGGTTCACGCCGGTCACTGCAGGGTTGGGTGGCGGGAGGAAAGTCCGAGCTCCATAGGACAGGGTGCTGGCTAACGGCCAGTCGGAGCGATCCGCAGGAAAGTGCCACAGAGAACAGACCGCCCGGTGTCACAGCCGGGTAAGGGTGAAACGG
>JAYUXE010001032.1:0-7498 GCA_043753165.1 Archangiaceae bacterium
CCGGCATCCGCGAACGTGCCGGGGCACACCGCGTTCGCGATCGTGCAGAAGCTGTCGCAGGGCGTGCCGCAGACGCCGTCGCCCGAGGGGCCGGCGTGCGGGCAGTGAAGGCCCTTATCGCCACCGTTCGCGGTCGCGACGCTCGCATGGTAGGCGCGGCACTCGCGCGTGTTGCCGCCCGTCGCTCCTGCATCACCGACGACGAATGCAGCGCAGACGCCCGCGCAGTCCGTCGCCGAGGCGTACTGCTGGAAGGTCGCGCCGCCATCCGGGTTCGCGGCACAACCCGCGATCGTGTTGCAGTACGAGGCACAGGTGGTCGCCGCCGTGCCGCCGCCGGTGCCAGTGCCGCCGCCGGTGCCAGTGCCGCCGCCGGTGCCCGTGCCGCCGCCGGTGCCCGTGCCGCCGCCGGTGCCCGTACCGCCGCCGGTGCCCGTGCCGCCGCCCGTGCCCGAACCGCCGCCCGTGCCCGAACCGCCGCCCGTGCTGCCCGTGGTGCTGCTGTTGCTGCCGCACGCGCCGAACGAAAGCGCCACGACGACAACGGACGCAGCCATCACGACCTTCAAAGTGTTTTTCATATGGGTTGGCCCCTCCCCGAGGCCGAGAAGCGGCGCAAGTTGCCCGAGTGGCGGCCCACGTCAAGAACCGAACATTTCGCAATGATCCGGGTCAATGGGCCGCGTGATACATGCCGCCCATGAACACTCAGATTTTTCGCGAGTACGACGTGCGCGGCATCGTCGACAAAGACCTGACCGACGACGTGGTCGAGAAGCTCGGCAAGGGCCTCGCGACGATGGTGAAGCGCAAGGGCGGAAAGACGATCGTCGTCGGCCGCGACGCGCGCATCAGCTCACCGAAATACAACGAGCTCTTCATTCGCGGCGCCACCTCGACCGGCATCCACGTCATCGACGTCGGCGTGGTCCCGACCCCGTGCGTCTACTTCGCGGCAAACACGCTGCCCGTCGAAGGCCTCACGATGATCACCGGCAGCCACAACCCGTCCGAGTACAACGGCTTCAAGATGGGCACCGGGAACACCACGTTCTACGGCGAGGTCATTCAAGAGCTGCGCAAGATGATCGAAGCGTCTGACTACGAGACGTCGGATCGCAAAGGCAACGTCAGCCACTTCGACATCGTCACCCCGTACCTGCACTTCTGTCAGTCGACCGTGAAGGTCGGCCGAAAAGGAATGAAGGTCGTGGTCGACGCGGGCAACGGCGTCGGCGGAATCACTGCCGTGCCGCTGCTGAAATCGATGGGCTACGACGTCGTCGAGCTCTTCTGTGACCCCGATGGCCGGTTCCCCAACCACCACGCGGATCCGACGGTGGCGAAGAACCTCGAGCACCTCATCGCGGCGGTCCGCGAGCACAAGGCCGAGGTCGGCGTCGCGTACGACGGCGATGCCGATCGCATCGGGGTGGTCGACGAGAACGGTGAAATCATCTGGGGCGACAAGCTGATGATTCTGCTCTCGCGCCACGTGCTCAAAGAACAGCCCGGAGCGGCGATCGTCGGCGAAGTGAAGTGCAGCTTCACCCTGTACGACGACATCGCGAAGCACGGCGGCCAGCCCATCATGTGGAAGACGGGGCACTCGCTGATCAAGGCAAAGATGAAGGAAGCCCACGCCGCGCTCGCTGGCGAGATGTCCGGGCACATCTTCTACAAGCACCGCTTCTACGGCTTCGACGACGCGACCTACACGACGGCCCGGCTGCTCGAGATCCTCACGCACGAGAAGACGCCGATCTCTGCACAGCTCGCCGACGTGCCGCTGACGTACAGCTCGCCCGAGCTTCGCGTCGATACGATCGAAGAGAAGAAGTTCGCGCTCGTGAAGGCGTGCACCGAATTGTTGCGGAAGAAGGGCCTCAACCTGAATGAGATCGACGGCGTGCGTGCGACCTGGCCGGACGGGTGGGGGTTGATCCGCGCGTCGAACACGACTCCGATTCTCGTGGTCCGCTACGAAGCGACGACGAAGGAACGGCTGGACGAGATTCAGAAGCTCATCGACGGCACCATCGAGATCGCGAAGAAGGAGCTCGGCGCGTGAACGACCCGACCGTGCTCGCCTTTGCCGCGTCGCTGCGCGCGGAGTCGTACAACAAGAAGTTGCTCGCAGCGGCGGTGCCCCAGCTGAATGCGCTCGGCATCACCGTCGACGTGTTCGATCTGTTGGCCGCGAACATCCCCTTCTACAACGAGGACGTGTTGCAGGCGCAGATCCCCGCGGGCGTCGCCGACCTGAAGGCACGCATCCACCAAGCGTCGGCGGTGCTGATCGTGACCCCCGAGTACAACTATGGCGTGCCAGGCGTGCTGAAGAACGTCATCGACTGGTGCTCGCGTCCGCCTCCGGCGAATCCGTTCAAGGGCAAGCTCGCCGCGCACATGGGAGCGACCCCCGGCGGTGGCGGCACCCTGCAGTCACAGCACCAGCTGCGTTCCATTCTGTCGATGGGCGTTCAAGCGTGGGTCCTGCCCGGGCCGGCGTTCGGTCTCTCGCATGCGGACAAGGCGTTCGATGCCGGCGGTGCGTTGATTGACGAAGGCGGCAAGAAGAACCTCGCCGCGTTCCTCGGGCGTTTCGCGGAAGAGCTGAAGGCGTGGTGACGCAGCTCGCGCTGGGCGTCGACCTGGGCGGCACGCACGTTCGCGCCGCAGTGGTGGAACGCGAGACCGGAATCGTCGTGGCGTCGGTGAAAGAAGTGCACGCCGACAAATCGCCGGAAGCCATCATCGCGGCGGTCGCGCATGCGTCGGATGCCGCGACGAAAGCTGCGGGCGTGGTGGGGCAGCTGTCGTGTGGCATCGCGGTGGCGGCGCAGCTGCGGGGGGATGTGGTGGCGGTCGCTCCGAATCTCGGGTGGCGCGAGGTGCCGTTCGGTCAGCTGACGGCGGCGAAGCTCGGGCGCGCGGTGGCGGTGGTGAACGACTTGAAAGCGGCGGCGTGGGGCGAGCTGCGGGTGGGAATCGCGAAGGGCGAAACGGACACGTTCACGTGCTTCGTCGGCTCGGGCGTGGGCGGCGCGCAGATTTCGGGCAAGAAGCTGGTACTGGGCGCGCGTGGCGTCGCGGGCGAAGTGGGGCACATCAAGGTGACGTTCGAAGGCGGGCGGCCATGCGGGTGCGGCGAGCTCGGCTGCCTCGAGGCGTACGCCGGCGGCGTGAACCTCGCCGCGTGGATGAAGGAATCGGGCCTCGAAGGCGGAGCGACCGAGCTCGAACAGCAGGCGCACCACGGAAACGCAGAAGCGCTGCGGCTCTGGGATTTCGTGTCGTCGTCGCTGGCGTTGGTGATTTCGAACCAGGTGACGGCGCTGAACCCGGGCATGGTGGTGTTGGGGGGCGGCGTGCTCGCGCGATGCCCGAAGCTCTACGCGCGCATCGAGAAGACGATTGAGTCGCGGACGCTGGCGGCGAGCCGCGCGGGACTTCGCGTGGGCATGGCGGCGCTGGGTGATGACAGCGGACTCGTCGGCGCCGCGCTGCTCGGCGCCGAGCTTCAAGGCTGAGACTTCAAGGTGGCGCGAAGATTCCGACGACGCCTTCGCCTGAGCCGTTCGGACAGTCGCCGGTGACCGCCCCGGTTCCCTTGCAGAGGCCAGCGAGGCCGATGACGTGGCCGCCGTCCGTCCCGAACAGACCGACGACCTCGGTGACTCGCTTGTTCGCCCCGCTGAGACGACTGGCGTAGTCGAGGCGGAGGTCCGGGCCTCCGTCGAAGGAAAAGCGGGCGAGTGCGGTGCCGGGGCCCCCCATCACCACGATCTGGTTGCCGCTCTCACCAAAGGTGACCGTGCTGTTCGGGTAGTCGACCAGGACGTAGGCGTACCCGCCGATGACCGCGAGACCGCCAACAGGGTTGCTCGAGTTCGCGACGTTGACTTGCCCGATGACGCTGCGGCTCGCCACGTCGAACAGGTAGAGCACCGAGCCACTGTTCGTCTCCCACATCAGCCATACGCTCGCGGCGTTCTGACCTCCGAAGACCCTCGGCTTCTGACCCGCGGGAGGCGCGCCGGTGGGGGCGTAGTTGCTGGTACCCACGGACGTGAGCTCGGCGTGCTCGAGGCGGGCCGCATTTCCCGAACCCGCCGCCGCCGCGGCGTAGAGGAAGCCGCTGTCGGTGGGAGAAGGAAAAGCAGTCCCCACGACCGGGTCGCTGTTGGACACGCTGTTCATGCCGGTCTGGGTGAGCGTCGAACGATTGAAGACGCGCCACACGACGTTTCCCGGATTTACTCCGACGACGCCGAGTTGATTTCCGCTGACCGGCGTCGCGCTGACTGCAGTGAAAGGTTGAGCGCCCGCCGAGCTGAAGGTGGCATTGCCTCCCGGAGGGAACTTGCCGATGAACATCGCGCCCGCGTCGGAGGCGACGAGGTATGCGGTGCCGGGCTCGGCGGTGAGCGCTTCGACGCTGAGGGCCTGAAAGGGGACGAGGTTCGTCGGGCCATTCAGCGGAAGGCTGCCGTAACAGCTGCCCTGGGTGCCTGTGCCCGCGAAGCAAATCGTCCCCGGCGCGCACGCCGCGATCTTGAGCTGTGGGCGGCCACCATCGGAACCGAACGTCTGGTTCACCGTGTACCAACGCGCGGTCAGGCCACCCGTCCCAACTCCTCCGCCCGTCCCAACTCCACCGCCAGAACCGGAGCCGCCGCCCGTCCCGACTCCTCCACCCGTCCCAACTCCTCCGCCGGAACCGGAGCCGCCGCCGCGACCGCCGCCCACGCCTGCGTCGGGGACGCCGCCGTCGCATTCACCGAACTGCTGGCAGCGCGCGTTCGCCTCGAGCTGTTCCCACCCGATGCAACCGGCGCCGAGGAGCACTGCGGTGCTGAAGACAATCACCCGCATCAGAAACGACCTGCGGCGACGACCGCGACGCCGGCCGGCGTTGCGATGAAGGCGACGGAAGGTTCGGGGCGCTGGACGACGAAGAGAATGGCGGCGGTGACGATGGCGGCCCCGCCGACGCCGAGCATCACGTTGCCCGCCGACTCGAGCACGCGGCCCTGTGCCGCCGTCGAGGGGATGTCGATCGGCTGCGCCTTCGAGACATTGCGCAGCTGACTGGCTGGACCTTCGGCGAGCCCGCGCGTGATTGCTCCGGCTCCTGCGAGAACGACTCCGGCTGCGAGCACCGTGATCCGCGGCACCGCCGACGGGCCGAAAGAACGCGTCCGTGCGACGCCGCGATACTTCGCGACGAGCTGTTCACCGAATTCTTTCGCGTTGGCTTCAATCCAATCTTGCAGCGCGTCCTCGTTGTCGACGCGAATGGTGGCCGAGACGAGCTCACTCGCATCGTTCGCCCGAATCGCGCGAAGGACCATCGTGATGCTGCGGTCGGATTTTGCGACGGTGCCAGAGAGCATGGCGTCGGCGCCCATCGCTCCGGCGAGCTCGGCGACACAGTTGGTGGTGCCGCAGCCCAGCAGCTCGCGCTGACGTTCCATGCCCAGCACCTGCGAGATGTCGCGCGCGGTGACGATCGACAGGTCATCGTTCTTGGTGAGGACCACGAAACGATCGAGGTACAGGTCGGCGAGCTTCGGGTCGAAGTTCACCGCCTGAAATCCCGGAGCTGCGAGCTTCACCGGCGTTGCCGCGAGCGACAGGAGCAGAATCGAGCTGAACATTCGCTCGCAGACTACAAGTCTTCCGTCACCTTCGAGCGCACGAAGTCGAGCAGCTGCGGCGTCGACGTCGCCGAGTTCGTGGTGGTGATCAGGTTCATCATGTTCGCCGGGTCGAAGCGAATGGACTTCACCACCTTCATTCCGCCGTCCCCGTCGTTGATGATGAGGAACCCGGAGTTCGCCCCCAACGCACCGCCCGCGTCGGTCGCGCTGCTCAGCGTGCCAGCGCGCGCCAGGTTCACGCGGTCGAGCAGCTCGGTCAGCGACGCGCCCGTCAGCGCCGTTTCAGCGACGGGCGTGAAGCTCGGAGGGCAGCACGTGCGCTCGCGGTGATCGATGAAGCCTGTTGCGAAGACGGTGAACAGGGACCCCGTGATCTGATTTCCGAACGAATAGTCGAGCAACATCACGCCGCCATCCGGGCCCAGGTTGCCGCCGCCGCCGCCACCGCCACCGCCCATACCGCCGCCACCGCCCGTACCCGTACCGCCGCCCGTACCCGTACCGCCGCCCGTACCCGTACCGCCGCCCGTACCCGTGCCGCCACCCCCGGTGCCTCCACTGGTCGAGGTGCCACAGCCCACGGCGAGAATCGTCACTGCGAGAAGAGTTCGGATCATCCAGCGAACTTACCCAAGAACCGGCCCGGCGTTGTACAGACAAGACCGTGTTCCGACGGCTCGCGATCGCCCTGGGTTTTCTGGCCGGCTGCGACGGGACGCCGACGCTGGTTCGCGTGCACTACCCGGCGGGCGCAAAGACGCTGACGTTGCGGGGTGCCGAGACGCGCGCACTGACGCGTGAAGCCGACGACGTGTGGTCTGCGAGCTTTACGAACGTGACCGATTCTCTCGAGCTGCGGCCGCACCTCGGCGAGACGCCCAGCCGCGGTCCCCCGTACGTCATCACCCCTGGCGCGACGGCCGACCTCTACCCGCGCTTCACGGTCACCAAGGGCGAGGTCAGCAAGCGCTTCGAGTTCCACTCGAACATTCTCGGCAACACACGACCGGTCTGGTTCTACCTGCCGCCGACGTACCTCGAGAATCCGCGCGCGCGTTTCCCCGTCCTCTACATGCACGACGGGCAGAACCTCTTCGACCCGGCGACGGCGTACGGCGGGAACCCGTGGTGGGTGCAGCGCACGATGGACGACGGGGCCGAGTCGGGCACGATTGCCGAAGCCATCGTCATCGGCCCCGAGAACAACGCCGACCGCACCGACGAGTACACGCCCGTCGCCGGAAAGGAATTCCATGGCGGCCGCGGCGGTGCGTACCTGCGCATGCTGGTGGAAGAGCTGAAGCCGAAGGTCGACGCGGAGTACCGGACGCTGCCAGGGCGCGAGACGACGGTGCTGATGGGCTCGTCGCTGGGCGGCCTCATCTCTTCGTACGCGGGCGTCACCCACGCCGGCACGTTCGGAAAAATCGGAGCGATGTCGCCATCGACGTGGTGGGCCGATCAAGCCATCCTCGGGCTCGTGAGTGCTTCGCCCGTTGCTCCGCGACCGCTGCGCGTCTACCTCGACAGCGGCGACTCGGGCGTCGACGACGACGACGTGACGCAGACCGCGAAGCTCGCCGACGTCTACCGTTCGCTGGGCTACGTCGAAGGCAAAGACTTGAAGTACGTGGTGCAGAAGGGGGCGGTGCACAACGAGACGTACTGGGCGCAGCGTCTGCCGGACGCGCTGCATTTTCTTCTGGGGCCGCGGTGATGGGCGAACACCCCGACGAATCGGCGCTGCTCGACTTCTCTGCCGGACGAATGAAGGTCGCGGCATCGGACGCGCTCGTCGCCCACCTCGATGCGTGCTCGCGGTGCCGGCAGAT
>JAYUXE010001033.1:0-7493 GCA_043753165.1 Archangiaceae bacterium
GAAGTCCGTTCGGGCGCCATCGCGACCACCCGCACCCGGCCGCTGAAAGTCGGCATCGCGAGAGCCGGCCTGCCGAACACCGTCACCGTCTTCGCGGTCGGTTTTTCGGACAAGGCGTGCACCGTCGCGACCGTACCGGCCGAACGCAGCGCGGAAGCGAGCGCGACCTTCGCTGCCGGCAAGACCAGCGAGCTCACGCTGCTGCTCACGACGACGAACCCGCCCGCATGCACGTGCGACACGCCACCCGCGTGTGGCAAAGGTCCGGGCACCTGCGTGGACGGCGGCTGCCAGTACGCGGCGGATCCCGGCAAGTCGTGCAGCGATTCGAACCCGTGCACCCTTGGCGATGCGTGCTCGGCGGCGGGGGTGTGCGAGGGCGGGCCGGCGACGTGTGTCGCTCCGTCTGCGTGCTTGAAGGCGACGGGCTGTTCGCAGGACGCGGGCTGTTCGTTCAGCGCGGCGACGGGCGACGCGTGCGACGACGGCAACAGCTGTTCGACGGGCGACAGCTGTCAGGCGGACGCGGGCTGCAGCGGAGCTTCGGTGGGCTGCGTGGCGACGGAGTGCCGCGTGTTTGCAAACCAGTGCAGCGCGGACGCGGGGTGTCTCTTCGACGTGCGCGACGCGGGCGCGGCGTGCGACGGCGGCGTGTGCAACGTCAGCGGCGCTTGCATCAAGTCCTTCCCCTACCCGACCAGTAACTTCGACGAGTCGCAGCTGCCGGTGCCATCGCCTTCGACGAAGCTGAACTGCGCGGTGGTGGTCGATTCCCGGCTCGGCGACGGAGGCGTCAGCTTCAACGGCTGGTGCGGTCTGCCTGCGCCTGCTTTCAAAATCATCGCGCAACCGGGCGCGAGCGACGCCGTGCTGGTCGCCTTCGATGAGCTCGAGGTCGGGCTCGACGCGTCGGTGCGCTTCCAGGGCGATCGTCCTGTCATCCTCGCGAGCACGGGAAATTTGCGTGTGCTCGGCGAATTGTTGGCGGAATCGGGAGCCAGCAACTGCACGGATGGTGGATCGGGCGGCGCGGTGTCCGGGCTCAAGGGCGGTGGCGGTGGCGGCTACGGCACGGTCGGGGGCAGCGGCGGCAACCAGGGCGGCGCGGCGGGCGTCGTGAACGGCGGGCCGCTGCTGGTCCCCTTGCGCGGCGGCTGCCCGGGGGGAAGCGGCATCCGCGGCGGTGGAGCGCTGCAGCTCTCAGCCGCAGGGAACCTCACGCTGACCGGCACGGTCGCGGCTGCAGGTCAGGGCGGCCCGGGCGGCCAGAACGTGAACGGCGCCGGCCGTGGCGGTGGCAGCGGCGGCGCGATTCTTCTCGAAGGCCTCTTCGTCCTCGTCGGCCCGACGGCATCCGTCACTGCGAACGGCGGCGCGGGCGGCGAAGGTGCCGACCTCGTGTTCGACGGCCAGAGCGGCGCGAACGGACAGCTGCGTTCGGAAGAGGCGGCCGAGGGTGGCACGAGCCTCAATGGCGGCGGCCGCGGTGGAAACGGCGCCGCCGCGAAGACCGCGTCGACCAACGGCAACTCGTCGGTCTTCAACGCGGGCGGCGGAGGCGGCGCCGGCGTGGGCCGCGTTCGCATCAACACCGCCAGCACATGCAGCCTCGCCCAGCCCGCGTCGCTGAGCCCCGACCCGACCTTCAACCTCGACGGCGGGTGTACCTGAAGTGCACCCGTGGCAAAGTCCCGCGCCAATGCGCGACTTCGCCCATCATCGCTAGACGTGGGCTGAGTACCTCGCCTTCGCAGCGTCCTCGAACAGCAAGAACGAATTCTTCGACGGCGAAATCTACGCGATGGCGGGTGGGACCCCGCAGCATGCCCTGCTGTCGGCACGTGTTCTTCGAGAGCTCGGCCAGCAGTTGCGGGGAAAGCCTTGCGCCTAAGGCGTGGCCGCGCGCTTCACCGGCGTGCGGCGCGTCGACTTCCGCGCCGGCGCGTCGACCATCGCGGGCTGCGTCCGGGTAATCAGCGAGAGAACTTCGCGAACGTCAATCGGCTTGGCGATGCAAGCGACGGCGCCGGCACGAAGGGCGCTGCCAACGATGTCCGACCGGTAGAGCGCAGTCATCACGACCAGCTTCACGTCTTGCAGCGGCTTGAACGCTCGCACGCGGCGGCACACTTCGAACCCGTCGAGGTCGGGCATGTTGATGTCGATCAGCATCGCGTCCGGCCGAATGTCGGCGAGCAGCAGCAGCGCGTCGACGGCCGACGTCGTCATCGTCAAATCGATTTCTGCAGCCAGCGGCTTGAAGGCGCGCTTGAGCGCATTGAGCATCAGCTGCTCGTCATCGACGACGAGGAGCTTGAGGCGCGTGCCGCCGGAAGTGGCGAGTTCTTCGGGCACCGGCATGTCGTGCTCGACCAGGTAGCGCCGCAGCTCGGGCCCCCGAACACGGCGATGGCCGCCCGCGGTGCGATGCGCCTTCAAGAGTCCCTGGTCAATCCACCGGCCGACGGTGAAGGGGTGGATGCCGAGAATTCGTGCTGCATCGTGCGTCGTGAAGAGTGCGTCCATTGGAGATGAAGTCCCATCCGGGGTGATGAGTGATTGGTCTTCGCTCCCCCCTGCATCAACGCCAGCGACACAACTATGCACCAAAGCCACCCTTCGAACGCAAGGTGGCCGAAAACCGATTTTGAATCATTCAACCAAAACCCGTTGCGTTCGATTCCAACCTGCAATGGGTGATTCCCGACTCACTTGCCGAGGCAGAAACGAAGGCACTGCTCCAGCTGTGGGTGAACGAAGGCAAACCCCGTCTTCTCGAGCACCGACGGCTTCACACGCAGCGAGGGCAGCAAGGTGCCCTCGGCCATCTCGCCAAACGCGAGCTTGAGCGCGAACGCGGGCACCGGGACGACGGCCGGCCGTGAGAGGACTTTGCCTAACGTCTTCGAGAACTCGGCGTTGGTGACGGGGCTGGGCGAGACGAGGTTGACGGGGCCGGAAACGCCGTCGGTGTAGAGCGCGTGGTGAATCGCACCGATGGTGTCTTCGAGGCAGATCCAGCTCATCCACTGCTTGCCGCCGGCAATCGGCCCGCCGACGCCGGCCTTGAAAGGAGGCAGCATCTCTTTCAATGCCCCGCCTTTCGGGGTCAGCACCACCCCGGTGCGAAGCAGGGCGACGCGCATCCCGAGCTTTTCGGCGCGCACCGCTTCCGCTTCCCAGTCTTCACACACCTTCGAAAGAAAGGCGGGCCCGCGGCCATCGCCCCGAGGTCCTGCAGCGGACGACTCATCGACGAGCTCATCGCCGCGGTCGCCGTAGATGCCCATCGCCGAGCCCGACAGCAGGACCTTCGGGCGCTGCTTCAGCGAGCCCAGCGCCTCGACGAGCGCGCGGGTGAACGCGACGCGGCTGTCGATGATTTCCTTCTTGCGGCCGTCGGTCCACCGGCCTTCGGCGACGCCAGCGCCCGCGAGATGAACGACGGCATCGGCGCCTTCGAGCGCGGCGACGTCGATCGCGTTGCCGCCCTGCCCCCGCTTCATCGCGCGGACGGTGTGGCCGCCGGTGCCCAGGAAAGCTTTGAGCGCGGTGCCGATGAGGCCGGAAGCGCCGCTGACCGCGACGGTGAGCTTCGGCTGGTCAGCGAAGCGCGCGTGACGTTCTAAATCCATGGTGGTCACCCGGTGCCGGTAGTCGAACAAGCGTTCCAACGTGGTCTGCGCAAAGGGCCCGCCAAAGGTCTGGCCGAGAAAGCCCATCGGCAATTCGTAGTCGACCGAGTCTTCGAGCACCGAGCCGCCGGGCGCGTCGAGGAAGCGGTGCGTGTGCACCCAGCGTGTGAATGGCCCGGACTCCTGCGTGTCCTGAAACATCCGGCCCGGCTCGCAGGCCGTGTGCACGGCGACCCACTTCTGCGGCACCGGCCCGAGCTGCATCGCAATGACGGTGCGGGCGCCGACCTCGAGGCCGCCGCTGCGTTCGACGACCTCGACCGGGTCGAACGAAGGGTTGAGGCGCCCGAAGGCCTCGGGCGCTTCGTGCCACTTCCAGGCTGCTGCGGCGGAAACGGGAAGCGAAACCCGCCGGGTGTAGACGCGGCCCACCTTCAAACCCTCGCAGCCGGCGCGTTCACCTTCACGTGCAGGTCGCGCAGCTGCTTGTCGTCGACCTCGCCCGGAGCGCCCGTCATCTGGTCCGTGCCCTTCTGCGTCTTCGGGAAGGGAATGACGTCGCGCAGGCTTTCGGCGTTCGAGAGCAGCATCGCCAATCGATCCATCCCGATGGCGATGCCACCGTGCGGAGGAGCCCCGTATTTCAGCGCGTCCAGCAGGAACCCGAACTTCTGGCGCGCTTCGGCTTCGGGAATTCCCAGGGCCGTGAAGACGCGCGACTGCACCGCGGGGTCGTGCAGACGAATCGAGCCGCCGCCAATCTCGAAGCCGTTGAGCACCACGTCGTAGCGCCAGCACTTCACCTTGCCGGGGTCCGTCTCGAGGTACTGCACGCAGTCGTCATGCGGGCGCGTGAAGGCGTGGTGCGCCGCGGCCCAGGTGTTGCTCTCTTCGTCGTACTCGAACAGCGGCGGGTTCACGACCCAGAGGAAGTTCCAGATGCCGCCCGAGCCGAACTCGGGAATCAGCTTCACCTTCTTCGCGACGTGCACGCGCAGGTTCGCCATCACCGTCTGCACCGTCGATTCGCGGCCGAACTGGAACATCAACAGGTCGCCCGGCTTCGCGCCGCACTTCGCGTTGATCGCTTCCCGCAGCGCGGGGCTGATCGTCTTGCTCAGCGGCGACTGGGTCCACTCGCCCGTTTCAGAAAGCTTCGCGCGGGCAAGGCCACCGGCACCCATGCCCTTCACGTATTCCTCGAGCTTGTCGGACTCCGCGCGCGACATGCCGTACTGCGCGGGCAACACCATCACCTTCACGATGCCCTTCTTCTCGATCTCGGCCAGCATCAGCGGCAGGCCGCCAGCGGCTCCGTGCTCTTTGATGAGGTCCGTCAGCACGACGTGCTCGAGGCCGAAGCGCAGGTCGGGCTTGTCGTTGCCGTACTTGTCCATCGACTCGTAGAAATCCATGCGGCGGAAAGGCGTCGGCACGTCGATGTGCAGCACTTCCTTCCACAGCCGCTTGATGAGGCCTTCGATGATGTTGAAGACGTCGTCTTGCGTGACGAAGCTCATCTCGACGTCGATCTGCGTGAACTCGGGCTGGCGATCGAGCCGAAGGTCTTCGTCGCGGAAGCACTTCACGATCTGGAAGTAGCGGTCGAAGCCCGCGACCATGAACAGCTGCTTGTAGAGCTGCGGCGATTCGGCCAGCGCGTAGAACTTGCCGGGGCTGAGCCGCGAGGGGACGAGGAAGTTTCGCGCGCCGCCCGGGGTGTACTTACCCATGAACGGCGTCTCGAGCTCGAGGAAGCCGTTGTCGACCATGTACGAACGGGTCAGCGCGTTCATCTTGGATCGCGTCATCAGCGTCTTCTGAAGCGGCGCGCGACGCAGGTCGAGGTAGCGGTGCTCGAGCCGTTTTTCTTCGCTGGTGGTCGTCTCGTCCTTGATCTCGAACGGAGGCGTCTCGGACTTGTTGAACACCTGCGCCTGCATCACTTCGATCTCTACTTCACCGGTGGCGAGGTTCGGGTTCGTCGCGGCGACGAGCTTGTTTTCCTTCTTCGAGAACTGCTGGCCGCGCGAACGCACCTTGCCGCGGATGCCGATGACCCATTCGCTGCGCAGCGATTCGGCGAGCGTGTGGGCTTCTTTCGAGAGGTCGGGGTCGAAGACGATCTGGGTGAGGCCGTCGCGATCGCGAAGGTCAATGAACACCAGGTTGCCGTGGTCACGGCGGAACTGAACCCAACCGAAGAGAATGACCTCTTCGCCGATGTTGGTGGCGCGAAGGGCGCCGCAGGAATGGGTGCGCTTCAACTCAGTGATGAACTGGCTCGTCATGGGGGGGCGTTCCTACCATCGCGCTACAAATTGGCGAGTCCTCTAGTAAAAGACGCCATGCCCAAGGCTTCGAGATTGATCCTGCTCTGCGCCGTTGCGTTGCTCGCTGCCTGCGAGCCCGACGTGCCGGCGATGACCAACGCGAAGGTGATGATCATCCAGGCGGGCACCAACGGCACGTACGACACGAAGCAGGTCGAGCTCACGACGCCGACCTCGGTGGTGCACCTCACGGGGCCGCTGCTCACGATGGTCGGCGGCGGGTTCGTCGAAATCAACGAAGACGAGCTGGCCGTCGCCAGCAGCGACGAACAGCGGGCCGAGATCCTGCTGAAGAACAAAGGCAACTCGGTGCGCGCCAATTTCATCGACAAGGGCGGAGTGCTGTGGCCCTCCGACTTCCACACCTGGGCGATGGTCAGCGCCTACTACAACTTCGAGCAGGCCTTTCTCTATTACCAGCGGGCGTACAACGGGAAGCCGACCACCGAGCTCAAGGACTTCAAGGTGCTCTACTGGGGCGGCTTCAAGATCTCGGGCGGCGAAGACGAGCGGGACAACGCCATCTACTACTCGGGGTTCAAAGGGTTCCTGCTGGCGCCGGGGGGCTCGCAGCAGAAGGTGCCGATTCCGATGAACCTGGGAATCATCGGGCACGAGTTCGCCCACCTCGCGTTTCACAAGAAGGTCTTCTCAGGGGTGGCTTTTCCCAAGCCGCTGGGGTCGTGGTCCCTGGCTCCCTTCAACCTGCTCAAGTCGCTGGACGAAGGCCTGGCGGACTTTCACGGCTACGGCGTCACCTGCGCATCGGCGGGAAAGGGCGCGGGGTGCAAATCGAACCTGCTGATCGATTCGTTCAATGACGTCGAGGCGGTTCAGCAGCGCAACATCGTCGACCCCAACCGCTGCATGACGATGTCCCTGCGCGCGTCCTTCAACAACTTCAGCCAGTCGCAGTGGGTCAGCGGCAATCAGCTGTATCAGCTTGGCAACCTCTTCGCGGTCTCGCTGTACCTCGCGTCGACGCCCGACGGAAAGGAAGAGGCGCTGCAGAAGTCGCTGATCGAAGCGTACGACGACTCGACGAACAACCAGGGGCTCAAGCAGTTCATCACCGACAACTTGAACACCCAGTCGAACTTCAACATGGAGAACGTGATCAACATCTTCGCGAACCACATCAGCGACATGGATCTGCGTCGCAAGGTCTGCACGCAGCTTCGCCAGCGGCTGCAGCCCGAAACCTGCCCCGGTTTCCCGTGCGATCCGATTCCTGCCTGTGCCTCGGCGCCGTCTGGCACCGCGTGCCCCCAGCTGTGATGCGACCCCTTCTGCTCGCTGTGCTGCTTGCCGCTCCCCTCGCCCGCGCCCAGAGCGACGAGGGGGCGATTCCCTATTCCGACGACACGGCGGAAGATGAACGGAACCGCCGCGAGCTGCCGAACAAGTCGGACTCGAAGGCGACAGGGCCGCGCGACGAAACCGAGGTCGAGGAACGCGAACGGGAACAGTCGCTGGCCGCGATCGACGATCCGAGCATCGGGCTGTCGCTGGAATTCGTGGGCGG
>JAYUXE010001034.1:0-3211 GCA_043753165.1 Archangiaceae bacterium
CCGTACAGCGCCTCGCGCCGCGCGTTCTCGCGAATCGCGACGTATTCCATCTCGGGCGTGATCTCGCCGCGCCGCGCGTACGTCATCTGCGTCACGCTGCCCGACTTCGCCCGGTACGGTTGGTGGCGGGTGTGGAAGCGCAGCGCGTTGAGGCGCGTGTCGGCCAGGCGCGCGCGGCCGTACTCGCTGGTCAGCTGCGTCAGCTGCTCGACGTCGCCGCGCGCCTTCACCCAGTCTTCCCGCAGAGGCTCTAGGCCCCGGCGCAGATCGATGGTGGCCGCCGGGTCGGTGAACGGGCCCGACGTGTCGTAGACGACGACGGGCGGGTTGTTTGTGAGCGCAATCTCGCGAAACGGCACCCGCAGCGACGGGTGCTTCTTCCCCATGGCGTAGACCTTGGTCGAGCCGGGCAGGGGATCTCGCGTGATTCTCGCCAGCGCCACGTCGTCGACTTTCAGCGAATTCTTCTTGTTCACGGATCAGGTTTTAAGCGGGTCGCTGGAAAACACCAGCCCGTCTGGCGCTCAAACCGCCTTGCGGTTGAACCCGTTCATCGCCTTCTGCATCCCCAGCCGCGCCCACGACTCACAGCCCTCGACGGCCTGCGCAATCGCTGCGGCCAACAGCGGCTGTTCGTCGGTCGAAAAATTCGAGAGCACGTGGCCGACGACGCGGTCGGGGCCCGGCTCGCGCGGCCGCCCGATGCCGAAGCGAAGCCGCCCGTAGTCCTGCTCGCCCCACGATTCGGCAATGCTCTTGAGTCCGTTGTGCCCGCCGCTTCCGCCGCCCAGCTTCAGCTGCTGCCGCGCGAACGGCAGGTCGAGCTCGTCATGCACCACCAGCACGTCGGCGACGCCCACTTTGTAGAAGCGCGCCGCCGCGCCCAGCGACGTGCCTGACAGGTTCATGAACGTCTGGGGCTGCAGCAGCAGCACCTTGTCGCCGGCGAAAGTCGCGGTCGAGAGCATCGCGTCGAACTTGTTGCCGGTGATGGGCGCCTTCCATTTGACCGCGAGCGCGTCGAGCACCAGGAAGCCGACGTTGTGGCGGTGCCGTTCGTATTCGCGCCCGGGGTTGCCGAGGCCGCAGATGATCTTCACGTCGTGCGCTCCTCAAAGAAAAACCGCGGGCTCCCAGCTGGCAGCCCGCGGCTTGAAAGCTGAACCTGGCCGAAGAAATTACTTCTTCTTCGGGGCCGCCGCTGCTGCCGCCGGGGCCGCCTTGCCGCCCGCCGCCGCCGGAGCCGCCTTGCCGTCTGCCGCCGGAGCCGCAGCCGCTGCGCCTGCCGCCGGAGCCGCGCCGTCGGCACCCGGAACCACTGCCGCCGCGACCACGACCACTTCGGCCTCGGGGATGGCGACGATCGCGACCGTGTAGTTCACGCGCGATTTGATGGTGACGCCCGCGGGCATCTGCACGTCGTTGATGTGCATCGCCTGCGCGACCTTGAGCGCCGTGACGTCGACTTCAATCTTTTCGGGAATCGCGCTGGGCAACGCGAACACTTCGATCTCGCGGCGCTGCTGCGAGAGAATGCCGCCTTCCGCGACGCCGACGGCCTTGCCGACCAGCACGAGCGGCACGTTCACGCGAACCTGATCCGTCTCGCGCACGTCGATGAAGTCCGCGTGCAGCAGCACGCGGGTCACGGGATCCTGCTGGTAGTCCTTGAGCATCACGGTGTGCGAGCCGTCGCCGACCTTCAGCGTGATCAGGGTGTTGAGCTTGCGCGGGGTGTTGATCGCCGTCTTCACCGCCACCGGGTCGACCGAGATCGAGATCGGCGCCTTCAGGTGCTTGCCGTAGATGATGGCCGGAATCTGGCCTTCGAGGCGGGTGCGGCGGGCAAAGCCCTTGCCTGAGCCTTCGCGTGCCTTTGCTTCGAGATTAGAGGTCGTGGTCGCCATGTTGGGTCTTGCTCCGTGCCTTCAAGTCTGCGATCCCCGGCATCCCACCCGAATGGTGGGCCCCGAAGTCGTTCGCAGGTACAAACAACGCGGGGCCTTTTGCCAACAGTTGAAGCCGCACGTCAAGTCTGGTATCCGCGCCGTCCCAATTTCCATTCGCCCGTTTCTGGGCGCGTTTCAAAGGTGTCGACCATGCAAGCCGCGATGATGCAGTTCGTCGAAGATCGTCAGATGCGCAAGAACGCTCCCCTGTTCCGCACGGGAGACACCGTTCGCGTGAACTGGAAGATCAAGGAAGGCGAGAAGGAACGCGTGCAGGCGTTCGAAGGCATCGTCATCCGCAAGACGAAGGGCGGCGTTCGCGCTTCCTTCACCGTCCGCAAGATGAGCTTCGGCGTCGGCGTCGAACGCATCTTCCCGCTGCA
Organism: Archangiaceae bacterium; assembly: GCA_043753165.1. Classification (GTDB taxonomy): domain Bacteria; phylum Myxococcota; class Myxococcia; order Myxococcales; family Myxococcaceae; genus JAGSPQ01. The sequence continues at coordinate 2,333 of JAYUXE010001034.1, forward strand.
CAGCCCGCGCTACGAGACGATCGACATCCTCAGCCGCGGCAGCGTCGCCCGCAACCGGCTCTTCTACCTCCGCGGTCTGCGCGGCAAGGCGTCGAAGGTCGACGTGATCGAAGATCGCGAAGAAGACAAGAAGACGGCCGCTGCGGCCGCTGCGGCCGCGAAGTAACGCGCTTCTTCTTCGTTCGTCGTTTCATCACGAGGGAGGCTCTTGCTACTGCTGGAGTTGGCAGCGCAGGCGGTGCGGGGGTTCTCCCCGGCGGCGCGTGTCGCTCTGAAGCCCGGCTACCTCGTGCTCAAGAGCCCGGCCGCGACCCCGAGCCCTCTGGCGGGGCTGCTGTCGGCGCTCTGCTTTCCTGATGGCCGCGGGGGCGATGCGTCGTTTCTCGCCCCGGGCGCAAAGACAGGAAAGGCGGGCTTCTCGTTTCAGGGCAACGATCAGAGCGCGTGGCGCCTGGTCCGTGAGCTCGGCGGCGCGGGCAGCCTTCACCGCCTGAACCGCGCCAACAACCAGTTCGAGATCGTCACCCAGGACTCTGCCGAGATGGCGCAGATGCTGCGCGCCACGGTGGGCATGCCGCCCCGCACCACGTTCGAGCAGCTGTTCACCTTTTCCGCGGCGCAGCTGCCGACGCGCCGGCCGAAGACGGTGAAGACGGGCACCCAGGAAAAGTTCAAGCCGAAGCTCGCGTCGAGCATGCCGCCCCCGCCCGATCTGCCGCAGCCGGGCGTGAACCCCGACGAGGCCCGCGCCCGAATCGTCGAGCTCGAGAAAGAGCTCGTGATGAGCAAGCAGGTCGCCGAGATCCAGTTCCGGCAAGACGGCCTGCAGGCCGAGCTCTTCAAGTTCGAGTCGATGGTGAAGAGCTACGACGAGGCGAA
>JAYUXE010001035.1:0-16158 GCA_043753165.1 Archangiaceae bacterium
CGGCTCCAACGCCTCGGCCGGCCAGTCGAGCGCGATCGCCTCGTGCAGCACCTCGGGCAATTCGTCGGGGGTGAACAGTGAATCGTCGGCCCCGCGCGCGAGCTGTGCGGCCAGCGTCCCCTGGTGGCCGAAGCGGGCCGAGACGGCGCCGGCGGGAAGCGCGGCGACCTCGCCCAGGGTGGTGAGCCCGAGGCCGGCGAGCGGCTCGACGCCTCCTGGCCCCAGCGCGCGCGTCAGTGCCTGCAGTGGCAAGGCAGAGAGCCGGTCACCCCCTCTTGCGGGCACCACGCTGACGGCGTCGGTGGTGAAGCGGGCCAGCGCCTGCACGGTGAAGCGTTCACTGCCGACGATGCCCCGCCCCACCCAGCCCAGCTGCAGACACAGCGCCAGCATCGCGTGCAGCCACGGCGCCTCACCGCCCTTCAATGGAGCGGCCGACGCGTCGACCCACACCCCTTCCGGAGGGTCGATTTGAAACCCCGGCGTCAGCACCATCAGCGATTCACCCAGCGAGGCGAGCGCCTGCGTTTCTTCCGCGGGAAAATAGGGAAGGCGGTGAAGGTCGGGGACGAGCGCTCCGGCGGCGGCGACAGCCTGGCCAGGGCGCACGCCGGCCTTGAGCGCAGCGCTCGAGGCGAAGACCACGCGCTGCATGCCGCGCTCTTCGGCCCAGAGCACGACGGGGCGGCTGGTGAGCGAAGGCGTCTCGCGCACGCGCCGCTGCACGGGCAGCCGGGGAAAGTGGAGGTAGCCGAGGCGCATCTTAAGGATCTGTTTCCTGGGGGCCGGTTGGTCGCCTGCGGATCCCATGCGGGACCCGCTGAAGCGGCTCGCGCCCTGGCCCTGGCGCTCCGAGCAGCTGCCTGAGTGGAGCGTGCGGCCCATCGCGGCCCGGCCGGCCGTTGCGCAGGCCGTGCCCGGTGGTGGGTGACGCGTTGCCGATGATGCGATCGGGCGGCTCGTAGCCTTCGCGCTGCAGGTTCTTCTTCCGGCGAATGAACGGCTCGAGGCACACGGGCTCGTCGAAGGTCGCCTCGACCGCGGCGCAGCGTCGAAGCCTTGGCGCGTTGCCGACGAACAAGCCGCGCCGCTGCAACTGCAGCCGCCTGCCCGTGCCCGTGCGGCTGTGCGCGACCTCGACGTCGAACGCTTCTCCGGGCTCGTGCCGTTCTGCCCCGGCGAGGCGAAGCGCGGGCGTTGGCGTGGTGAGCAGCAGCCGCACCAGCCCTTCGGCCTGCGCCTCTTGCGAGGTGAGCAGCACGAGCAGGGCCCCACCGGTGCGCGCGGCATCTGACAGCTTCTTCGATTCCTGCAGCGACAGGCGCACGCCGGTGCGGTTGAGGTCGAGCACGACGCAGGTGAAGGCGCCGCTTCGCAAGAGCTGCACCGCCGACCAGACGAGCTGCCCCGGCGCCTTCGGGCGGACGACGAGCAGGCGGTTCAGCTGCACGCCGAGCCCGATCGCAGCGGGGGGATACAGCTCGCCCGGGCCATCGACCCAGGCAGAGAGCCGGCCTTCCTGCCCGGCAGCGGCGACGGCTTTGAGGGCGAGGCTCGTGCGGCCCGACGCGAGCTCACCCGACAGCTCGACGCAGCCGCCCAGCCGCCAGATGCCCAGCGCGTCGAGCGCTTCGAGCCCGGTGTGTAAAGAGAGGACGAACTGCCGCGGAGCCGCGTGCACCCGGCGGATCTCTGCGCGCAGCCGGGTGATTGTCGCTTCGCGAGAGGCTGCATCGTGGGTGACCGGCATCGACATGGGCGCTCCGACCGTCAAAAGGATCCATGACTGAACATGCATTCAGTATCAAGGAGGTCTGACATGTGACCGAAGTCGTTCAAGTTTTTTCGAGGCTCGGAACGCGCCGAAGGCGAAAACTCGGCCTTGCAGCGTCCTGCAGGACTTCGTAACCCCCGGGCCACATGCTCACCCGCGGCAACGTCGAAGCGCTCACGAAGCAGGTCACCGAGCCCCTGCCCGCGTTCGAGGCGGCGCTGGAAAAGAAGGACGTCGATCAAGCGGCGGCGATCGCGCTGGCGGCGGTGCTGATCGAGAAACCGCTGCCCTACGACATGGTGATGCGCATCGCGGCCGACGTGAGCCTGCCCGACGTGCTGCTGCCGTTGTTCGCCGCGGCGCCGGGGCCACATCCCGAGCCGACCGACCTCGACGAGCACCGGCTGGCGCTGCTCACCGCGGCCGAGGTGGCGCGGGCGAAGGGCAAGCCGTCCAAGGCGCTGATCGACCGGGTCGCCGACCAGATCGTCCAGAGCGTCACCGATGCGTCGTACGAGCTGCTGGTCGCGTGCGCGTGGGAGCTCGACGTGCCCGAGATCTTCGCGGCGCGACACAGCGTGAAGACGTACCTGCCAGCGGCCGAGGCGCGTGAGGTCTGGGCGACGGTGAAGCGCGACATCGCGAAGCCGCTGCAGATCCTGCCCGAGCACGAGTTGAGCCTTCCCGTCGTTTCGCTGAAGCGAAGCGCCGAAGGCCCGAGCCGCAATGATCCGTGCCCGTGCGGCAGCGGGCAGAAGTTCAAGAAGTGCCATGGCGCCGATGGCTCGACATCGATGGAGACGGGGCCGGCGAAGACGCGGGCTGAACGGCTGGCGGCGATCGTGCCGCAGCTCGAGCCGAAGCATGTCGTCGGGCTCACCGCGACGGACCTCAAGAGCCTCGACCTCGAGAAGCTTCCGCTGCGGCTGGGGTTCGCCGTGTTTCGTGAGTGGACGTACCGCCAGCGGTGGGATCAGGCCGAGCTCGCGGTCGGGGCGTTGGTCAAACACCCCGAGGCCGCCGACAAAGCCGACGGTCTTCGCGACGAGCTGATGTGGCAGGCGCTGCAGCGCGGCCGACTCGACACCGTGCACCACCAGCGCAAGAAGGTGCTGAAGCCCGAGGACCTGAGCCCCGTGCTCGAGATTCACGAGGCGCTGCTGGCGCCGTGGCCCGATTGGCTCGAGCTCATCGAAGAGGTGTGCAGCGACCACTTGCAGTCGGGGTACGTGGTCGACGTGTTGGACCTGACGTACGTGCTGCTGCAGCGCGCGCCGGCGCTGGGGTTGCTCGTGGCGGCGGGCCAGTATCCCCGGCTCAACGTGAGCGAGGCCGAACAGATGTACGTCTCGATGGACGACGCGCGCGATCGCATGGGCCTGGCGGCGCTGAAGTCGCGGACTGCGCGAAAGTCGTCGCGGGTCGAGGTGAAGAAGGAACCGAAGAAGGCGGCGGACCCGAAGGCGAAGGCGAAGATCCGCGCGCTCGAGACGACGCTCGAAGAATCGAAACGGAAGATGCGGCAGATCGAGAAGCAGCTCGAAGAAGAGCAGTCGAAGTCGCCGGACGCCGCGGTGGTGGTCGAGGCGCCGGGAGCGCGCAAGGCGTACGCGCAGCGCATCGACGCGCTGGAAGATCGGATTCGTGATGGCAATGCAGAACGCGCGCAGCTGCGGCGCGAGGTGGCCGAGCTGACTGAACGGTTGGCCGAGGCGGCTCCGGTGGCGAAGGCGCCCGAGCTCGAGGTGGCGGACGAGCCTGGTGAAAGTGCGTCGCGGCCCCGAGGGTTGATGGTGACGCAGTGGGAACCGCGGGCCGTCGAGTCATTGGAAGCGCTGCCGTCGCGCGTGTCGGAAGACGTGCTCGTCCGGCTCGCCGAGCTCGGTGGTGGTGATGCCGCCCACTGGATCGAGGTGAAACAGCTGCAGGCCGTCGCCGGGCTCTACTCCGCACGCGTCGGCATTCATTACCGCGTGATGTTCACCATCGAGGGCAAGACGCTCAAGGTCCACGAGGTGGTACACCGCGAAGGGTTCGACACGGCGCTTCGCCGCTTCAAGTGAGGCCGCCGGCACGTGCGTGGCGATCCCGGTCGCGGCAAACGGCGAACAAGACCCCCGTGTGCGGCTGCGACGGCCTCGACTACTGGAACGCAGGCAGTGCGCGCCGCCGGCGTCTGCGCGACCCCGAAGTTCTGCGGCGGCTTCGCGGGCATCGCATGCCCGACCGGCGCCTCGTGCGGCTACCAGGTCGAGTCGCCCAGCGAGTGCAACGTCTCCGACGCGGCCGGCAAGTGCTGGGTGCTACCAAAGACCAGTAGCCAGGTTCCGTGGCACCGCGTTTCGCCGGAGGCTTCCAGGGTACCGGCACATCGCAATCGCGGGAGACGACCTTCGGTGCCCTGACGGCGCCTTGCAACCTTCGGAAGATCGTTGCCGAGCAACACCTGCGAGGAATCGAGAGCTCTGCGGGTTCTCTCGACGTCCCCGCGGGCATTGAAGAAGGTGAAGACCCGATTCTCTTCGACGAAGTCGGGCGTTCTGGCGTGCGACAGTTCCAAAAGTAGGGGTGGGGCGTGCTGACCGCCCCAGCAGGGCGGCCGGCGAGCCCCACCCCTATGGAAATCGCGATCGGCAGCCCACTTTGACCATCGCATCTTCCGGTCGACCGACTTCGGCTCAGAGAAACCGGCCTCAGCCCCCTTCAATGCCCGAAGGCCGTTGAGAGAACCCGCTGACCTTTCGATTTCTGGCAGATGTTCCTCAGCAACGATCACCCGAAGGATGCGCGGTACCTCGAGAAGCACCACGGTCGTCTCCCGCGACCTCGACGTGGCGGTACCTTCGAAGCCGCCGCCGAACCGCAACGCCCCGGCACCGGACGACGGCGCACGACTCAGTGCGCGCCCTTGTACGTCGGCTCGTACTTCAAGACCTCGGCCTTCAGCGGCGCGTCGTCGTCGACCTTCTCGTCGAGCACCGCGAACGTGTAGTCGAAGGTCCGGGCGTTCGCGGCCACGCCGGCGTCGGCTTTCTTCTTCTGCGCCGCACGCCGAACCTTCAGCTCGTCGACGGTCGTCTTCATCATCTCTTTCGACTTCGGGTCCGTGGCCGCCTTCATCCGCGGCTCCATCTCGGCGAGGCGCGAGTCCAACGACTTGAGCAGCTCTTTCTCGCGATCCACTTCCGCCAGGTCGACGAACGCGCCCTTCCCGTCGAGCTTCAGCGACAGCACCGCGACCACCTGGCCACGCGCTCCGGGATTCACGACCCACGCGCCGTCTGCCTTCTGCGCTGGCTGGTTTCCGCGCGAGTCGCTGGACGTCACGATGAAGTCGACGTCGTTCTTGAAAGCGCCAGACAGTGCAAACGCATCGGCCTGCTTCACCGCCGCCAACAGAATCACCAGGTCCGTCTTGCCCTTGAGCTTCGGCAGCTCTTCCTTCACCGCCGCGATCATGTCCGTCGCCACCAGCTTCGCGCCTGGATCCCCGAGCCCGCCCGGCTGCGTCACCGCGATGAAGCCGATGCGCGACTTCCCCACCGTGACCACGGCCGACCCTTCGAAAGGCTCCTTCTCGTGATCGGTGAGGTTCGCCGAAAGAATCTTCACCCCGGACGGCGCGGCGGCTTCCTTGAGCCACGCGGCGCCGAAGTTCAGATCTTTCGCTCCGGCCGCCATCACCTTCGTGCCGAGCTTGCCCATCGCATCGAGAATGAAGCGCGCGCGTGGCTTGGTGCCTTCGTCCTGCGGACCTTCGAACGCGAACAGCGCATTGCCCGAATCGAAGACGAGCGTCGGGCCCGCCTTCGTCAGTTGATCAATCACCGTCTTCCGCCGGGGCAGACCGCCCGTTGGGTTGTAGCGTCAACCACACGGAGCGACCTGCGCCCCGTTGTCCCCCGTCATCAACAACGTGACCTTCGGCGCCGCTGAAGCCGCCAGAGACCACGTCAACAGCGCAGCGACGGTGGCACGAATCACTTCGGCGCCTTCTTCGGCTCGGGCTTTTTCGCCGTCTCTTTCGCGAGCTCAGCCAGCCGCGTCTTCGCCGTCTTCGCCGCATCGGACTTCGGGAACTGCTTCACCAGTTCGTCGAGCGCGAGCTTCGATTCCGAGTTGAGCTTCAGCTTCTTGAAGCACTCGCCGCTGCGCAGGTACGCGTTCGGAGCGATCTTCGCCTTCGGAAAATCGCTGATCACCTTGCCGTACTCGTACAGCGCCTCGCGGCAGCGATCTTCCTCGAGGTACGTCTCACCGAGCGCGAAGTGCACGTCACCCACCGACTCGTCGCGTGGCCATTTCTTCAAGAACTCGTTGTAGAGCTGCCGCGCCAGCGCGACCTCGCCCGACTTCTGCTTCTCGGCGGCGAGCTTGTAGAAGTCCTTCGGTTCTTCGGGGCGCTTCAGCTCGTCGGCCTTCTTCTTCGCTTCAATCTGCTTCGCCGCGTCGGGGTCAGTGGCCTTCTTCGAGACGTCTTCCTTCGTCGACTTCAGCGCGTTCTCGAGCTCGGCGATCTTGTACTGGTACGTCTCGACCATGCCGCGAAGGCTGGCGAGATCTTCGACCGTCTTCTGCAGCTGGATGCCGATGTCGGCGTCGCTGCGGCGCGCTGCCTTGTCGAGGCTCTCGAGCGCCGTCTGCACTTTCGAGACGGTGTCGGCCTGCTTCGAGTCGCTCTCTTTGAGCGACTGTTCGAGGCGCTTCGTGGTGCCGTCGATCTTGTCGAGGCGCTGTTCGACGAGCATGCCGCGCTCAGCCGGGTAGAAGCAGCCGGCCAGCGCGAACGAAAAGACAAGTGGGGGAATTCGGGTCATCGCGCGCGCATCCTAACCGCGGTGCGCGCGAGTTCTTCCCTTTTCACCCGCGCTTGCGGCGAGCCCCCAGCGCAAGCAACGCGAAGCCGAACAGGGGCACCAGGCCTTCGGCGCCCGCGTTGCAGCCGCAGCCACCCTTCGCCTGCACGGGTACCTTCGGGCTGACGATCTCGGGCACGTTGCGAACGTTGACCGTCGCGCGCGTGGGAATCGAGTCCTGGGCACCGGCCTTCGCGACCAGCTCGAAGACCATCGTGCTGTCGGCCACCACCTGCGGCGCGACGAAGTGCAGCGTCGCCGTGCCAAGGCCCGTCAACGAAGCCACCGGGCCGCTGACCTGCGTCCACGCGTATTGGGTGACGGCTTCGCCCTCGGCATCCGTCGCCACGCCCGTGAGCGTCACGTCGGCGCCTTCGTTCACGACGATCGTCTCGGGCGTGATTCCCACCACCGGGCGTTCGTTCACGTTGCGCACGAGCACCTTGTGCACCGCCGGCAGGCTCTTCGCGCGGCCGTCGAACGCGGTGAGCTCGAACGTGAGCAGCGTGTCGGCGAGCACGGTCGGTGCGATGAAGCCGTTGTTCGCGTCGAGCGCCACCGTGCTGCCACCCGTCTGGGTCCACGTCACCACCAGCGCATCGCCGTCAGGGTCCGTCGCCGTACCAGGCAGCTTCACCGCGGCACCTTCGTTCACGACCTGGTCAGGGCCGACCGTGACGACTGGAATGCCGTTGCTGCAGACGTTCGGGTCTGTCTCGACCTTGGGAAACGGCTTGCTGGTGAGGCCGGTGAAATCGAGATCATCGACCTCCCAACCCTTGAGCGCGGCCGCGTCATCGGAACCGATGCGGAAGCGCAGCTTGATCGCCTTGCCCGCGTACTGGGTGCCGAGATCCAGCGTCTGGGTGATGAACGCCGGGTAGCCCGCGCTCTTGCCGACGAAGGCCTTGCGGCCCCCGATGGGGTTGGCTCCACCGGCGCTCAGCGTGCCGTTGTACGCCGGGGTCAGCGCTGTGCCGACGTCCGTCCAGGTCATGCCACCGTCGGTGGAGACCTCGATCACGCCGCCGTCGAAGTACTCCACCGGGCTGCCTTCGAATTCCCAGCGGTGCTTGAAGACGAGCGTGAAGTTGCCCGTGCCCACGTCGAGCGTCGGCGAGGTCAGCCACGTGTCTGCGGGCGAGCTCGGGTTCGGGCCGAACCAGTAGTGGCTCGTCGCGGTGGCTTCGAAGCGGCGCCAGTTGCTGCCCGTGTTGCCGTTCGGATCCGACGTCGACGTCCACACCGTCGTGGGCGCCTCGACGTCGTCCATCGTCGCGCCCAGCGGCTTCGCGTCGTAGTTCACCCGGAAGTTCGCGTTGCTGATCTGCGGGCCCGCGACGGCGAGCGAAGGGTCATTCAGTGCGATTGAGAAGGTGAGGCCGGCGCTGCCCACGATGCCTTTCAACGAGACCTCGAGGCTGCCGATGACGACGCCGAAAGGCTGCGACGCCGGGAAGGTGACGAGGCCTCCGTTGGGAAACGTGACGCCGGGCGTGCCGGTGCTGACGATCGCGGTGGTGGCGTTCATCGCGCCGGTGCCTACGTTCTTCACGGTGATGGTGAGCTTGCCGGTCTCGTTGTTGTCGAGAAGGCCGTCGTTGTCGCAAGACGTCAGCGCGTCATCGAGCTTCACCGAGACGACCGCGAGATCGTTGCCGGTGATGAAGCTCTCGATCACGGGCTTGTTGTCCTGCGCATCGCGATCCGGAGCGACCGCTTTCATTCCCATGCCGCGCTTGGCGAACGCCGCCGAGAACAGCGCGAAGTCTGCGGGGTCTTTGGCCGCCGCGGCCGCCAGCACCGCGTCGCGCGCTTCGACCATCGTCGGCATCAGGGGCGTCGCCTTGTACGAAGCGACGATGTAGCCGCGCATGCGATCTTGCGCGTCGGCGAACGTAAGCCGCGGGGTGGCGCGAAGCAGCGCCGCGTAGCATTCCCACAACATCGTGGCCCAGACTTCGCCCGTGTTGTGAACCTCGGAATTGTCGGCGCCGCTCGCGCCGAACGCGGTGGGGACGGCGGCGGGAAGGGGCACTCCGTCCTGGATGTGTTTGAAGGTCAGCCCGTTCTTCGACATGTCGGTCGAGTACGGAAGGCGGCGAATGCCGAAGTAGTAGCCATCGGGGTCGAGGCCGTACGAGGTGTACGCGGCCATGCCGTAGACGCCATTGAACTGCGCGTTGCTGGGCACGAGATCATCGCCTTCGCGAACTGCCATCAGCATCGAGTGGAAGTCGCCCCACCCTTCGCCCATGCCGTTCGCCTGCTTGTTGCTGATGCCGTTGCCGTCGCCGATGAGGCGGTTGCTGATGTAGTGGCCCCACTCGTGGGCGACGATCGCGTTGTCGATCGTGCCGTCGCGGTCGACCACGGGGACGCGGGTCATGGTCAGGTTGAGCACGCCGGCCATCAGCGCGGTCTTCATCGCCGTGCCGCTGGTGCGCGACACCGACAGCGCCGGGATGGTGACGATCGCCGTCGTGCCGACCAGCGCGGGGGCGCCACCGTTGGCGTTGTTGGCGATGATGACGCCCACGGCTCCGGCGGCCTGCGCGTTCTCGACTTTCAGGGTGAAGACGCAGGACCCGCGATCGATGAGCGCGATCTTGCCCACGACGCCGGTGAAAGGCGTGCAGCCATCGTTGACGGTGCCGCCGCCCGAGGTGCTGCCGTCGTTCACGAGCACGACGTCGGCGGTGACGCTGAAGTTCTGCGGGCCGAAGGTGGCTGAGCCACTGTCGTAGTCGCGCGGGGTGCCGCTGTTCTGGTGAAGCGTCGCTCCGGCGCCGCCATCGAACACGTACATCTGCATGATCGGGTGCGCGCCGTCGGAAGGCGTCGACATGTTCGCGTTGTTCTTGCCCGAGTAGTCCTGCGCTTCGGCGAACATCGCGTCATTCGCGAGCCCGCCGCGGCCGTAGTTGTCGGCCTGGCCGTTGCCCGACCGTTCGTCGAAGCCCTTGTCGTAGAACCAATCGTGCAGAAAGTTCACGTTGTAGAAGAGCTGCGTGATCGCGGCCATGCGCTGGTTGTCGCTGGCGTTCGGGTTCTGCAGCGGGTCGTAGACGCGGTCAAAGTTGCGCGACGAGGTCAGCGTGGCGCGAAGGTCGCCGGTGCCGAAGCCGTTGGGCGCGGCGATGTCGGCGTAGGCGCTGGCGTTGTTGCCGCGCGTGTCGACGGCGTTCGCGGGCAGCCACGGGTCATTCGTGCTGATCGGGCCATTTTGCCAGGTGACCAGCGACGACGGGACGAAGGGCGGGCTGTACTGGTTGAGCGTGCCAGTGGGGTGCGGCGTTGGCGCGTCGCCCTGCGGCCCGTCGGAAGGCACGTGCTGCGCGGTGGCGTCGGCCCAGACGCGGTACGTGAACGCGTCGTTGGCGGTGAGGTTCTTTCGGTACAGCAGGTGGCCGTCGCGCGCCGAGACGACGTACGCGTAGTAGTCGAGGTCGGTCGAGTCTTCGCGGCCGACCTGCAGCTCGACGTAGAAGCCGGGCTCGAGGCCGGTGGTCAGCGGGAAGTAGACCTTGCGTGCGCGCGCCGGGGCGCCCTCGCCATCGACGCGGAAGCCTTCGTAGTCGGCGGTGGTGGTGCCGAGCGCGGTGAGGCGGTTCGTTTCCAACGGGTGGCCTGCGAGATCCGCGAACGCCGCCTGCACGGCGGTGGCGGCCTGCAGCGAGAACCCGCCCAGCGCTTTGCGTTCAGGGGTGAGGTAGCCCGACAGCGCGACCAATTCGAGGCGCTGGTTCATCACGACTTTGAGCTCGTCGCGGAAGACGCGAACGCCACCCGCGTCCTGCTGGAAGGTGACGATCACGGCGCCGTCGCCCAGATCGTGCACGTTCGCGACGCGCGCATCGGCGATGCGATTGGGCGCCTGACGGTAGAGCTCGCCGTACGCGAACAGGTACCGCCGGGCGGCCTGCTCGGGGGTGAGCCCGATGTCGCGGAAAGAACGTGCGGCCGGCACGCGGCCCGCCCAGAAGAACGCGGGCACCCCGAGGCGCGATTCCACCGAGCCCGCGCGGCCTTCGCGCATGGATTGCTGACCCAGCGGCGAGAGACCGCGAACATCGACGAGCCCGCGAGAGCCGGAGCTCTGCAGGAACGCATCGAGGCGGGGTTTGGTTTGTTCAGCGACCGCGGGTGTTGCGAGAAACAGCGTCATCAGCGCGAGGGACAAACGCTTCGACATGGTTCACCTGAGTTTGCCGCGCAGTTCTCCTCGGCCAAGGGCCACGGGCGCGCGCTGAATACACCCGTCGCCACCACACCCACAACAAGCGACTTCGCGCTGCGACACTGGCCCACCCTCGCCTACAGCCCAGTCGTGCGCCGGTTCAGCGCATCAGAAGTGGTAGACGAATCGCGTGGCCAAGCTGGGTCCGTTCGAGCTGATCCGTAAACTCGGTGCGGGAGCGACTGCCGAAGTCTTCCTCGCCAGCGGCCCCAACGCGCGCGGTGAAGATCTGATCGCGCTCAAGCTGATGCTCGAGCACCTCTCGGAAGACGAGGGCGTGCGAAAGGCGTTTCTTCAGGAAGGCCGAACGGCGGCGCTGCTGCGGCACCCGAACATCGTCGAGGTGTTCGATGTGGGGGAAATCGATGGCCGCGGCTTCCTCGCGATGGAGCTCGTGCGCGGTTGGTCCGTTTCGGCGCTGCTGAAGAAGATGAAGGCGGCGAAGGAGGCGATGGCGTTCGACGAGGCGTGCGAGATCGTGCGGCAGGGGGCGTTGGGGCTGCACTTCGCGCACGAGATTCGCGGGGCCGATGGAAGGCCGCTGGGGCTCGTGCACCGCGATGTGTCTCCGCAGAATCTGATTCTTTCAGAGAAGGGCGAAGTGAAGGTCGCTGACTTCGGGCTCGCGAAGGCGACGGCGGCGCAGGCGACGGTGACGCGCGGCATCAAGGGGAAGATGAAGTACATGCCGCCCGAGCAGCTGAAGGGCGAGGCGCTGGACGCGCGCAGTGACGTGTTCGCGCTGGGCGCGGTGCTGTGGGAATTGATCACGGGCCAGGGGCTGTATCCGGGCAACAACGAAGCCGAGATTTTTCAACAGGCGTTGTTCAACCCGCAGCCGCACCCCGACGAGGTGATGCGGGGGCTGTCGCGCGCGGTGGTCGACGTGCTGCAGAAGTCGGTGGAACGCGACCCGGCACGGCGGTTTCAGACCGCGCAGGCGATGGCTGAACAGCTGCGGCCCCTGGTGCAGGCGGAATCGGGAAAGCGGCTGGGCGCGTTGATCGCGAAGCACTTCGAGCCACTGCCCAGGTCTTCGAACGAGAATGCGGCGCCCACGCAACAGGTGAAGCGAAGGCCAGGGCTGCTGGGGCCTCCGTCGAAGCTGCGACCGCGGCAGCCGGATCCGCGTGAGAGCGCGACGATCATGGCGTTGGCGCCGGTGTTGTCGCGCGGGCAGGAAGTGAGCAGCCCGACGATTCTCGCGTTGTCCCCGATGGACACGCTGATGGACGCGGAAGGGATGTCGTCGACGACGTTCTCAGCCCTGCCGCTGCGGCCGCGAAGGCGGAAGTTGATCGCCGCGATCGTGTTCGCGGGCCTGGGGATTTTTTCGGCGTCCGTGGTGGCGGGCCGGTACTTCAGCGAACGGCGGGCGCGGCCGGCGTACGAAGAGATTCCGATTCCTGCCGAGGCTGAGGTCGAGCCCGCCGAGGCCCCGGTGGCCGTCGATGAGCCGCGCGTCTCGCCGAAGGGCGGCAAGAAGACCCGAGAAGGGCCCAGAGGGTTCGTTACCATCGACGCGAACGTCCCCGCGCTCGTCAGCGTCGGCGGCAAGGATTTCGGGATGACGCCCGTGAAAGTCACCCTGCCCGTCGGGAAACATCGGTTGAAGGTCGCCACGCCCGACGGCGTGCTCGCGAATGATCTCGAGATGACGATCGTCGCGGGCGGCAACGGGCGGCGTACGGTGCTGCTGCGATGAGGAATTGCTGCGCGCCTACGACGTGCGCACCGACGAAGGGAAAGGACTCACGCGGTTCTCCTACCGTCTCAAGAAAGAGTCGGACGACGACCGGCTGCCGGCGCTCTACGGATAAGTGTTCAGGGAGAAGAGCCCCATGCGATTTGTGGCGTACTTCGACCGAATCGAAGATGCGGTCGCCGGGCGTACGAACATCGAGACGATTCGCTGACGAGGCCCGTGCCGATCGTCGGCGGCCTCGGAGTGCGAGGCGCCCAGAGCGCGGGAGACATGCCTCTGCGGCGAGACGTTCCGTCTGGGCGGTTCGGGGCGGCATTGCCGAGGAGCTTCAGCCAGAAATCGGAAGCTCCGCGGGTTCTCTACACGGCCCTCGGGCAATGAATCGAAGCGGGCGGCCGTTTCTCTGCGGCGAAGTCGCACCTGTGCCCGCTGGAGCAGTGGTCAAAACGAGCGATTCTTATCCCGTACTCCGAGTCTGAACTACCAATGACACAACCAACCCATCGAAACGAATCGGCGCACGTATTGAGCAAGCGTCCGGAATTGCTTACCGTCATTTAGACTGTTCGAAAAGTCTGAGCAAAGAAACGTCTCTGGGAGAGCCCGCCGGCGCCCCCTGCCGTCGACGCAACCCGATCGACTGCGTCGCCGAGACCCGGCCTTCACCACCCACCCCTGCCCATGGGCCGCTGAAAGAACCCGCCGAGCTCTCGATTTCTCGCAGGTGTTCCGCGGCAACGATCACCCGGAGGACGCCCGGCACCAAACCAGCACGATGGTCGTCTCACGCGAGTTCCGCGTGGCGGCACCTCGAAAGCCGCCGTCGAAACGCCCAGCCCCTTCAATCACCGATAGCCGAGCCGCTTCAACGCCTGCTCGCACGCATTCCGCAACCGAACGTTGTTCAAGAAGAACGGCATGGGCCGCGCCTTCCCATCGCTGAGCATCGCGAGCGCCCGCCGGTACTCACTGCTGGCGTCTGCATTCGCACCCCGCTGCTCCGCGAGCATGCCGAGCAGGTACCGCGCGGGAGCCAGGTCGGGCGTGAGGTACAGCGCCTTCCGCAAGCCGGCCTCCGTCTGGTCGTCCGGCTGCCCCGCGGCCGACCACTCGAGGACGAGCTCGAACAGCTTCTCGCCCTCGCTGCGTGGATCCGGCTCGAGCGGCGGAAGATCCGCCGACGGCGTCTTCGACACGAACGGCGCCGGTGCCGACGGCCGCAGCGGCGGAAGCGGCGCGGCCGGAACCACGTCGGTCGTCGCGCGACGCCGGTAGAAAAACGCTTGCGTGTACCGCAGCACCTCGAGCTGCTCGCTTTTTCCCAGCAGCGGCTCGGCCGCCCCGAGGACGAGCACCCCGCCCGGCCGCAACCGTTCGACCAGCCCCAGCACCACGCGTTCCCACGCCTGCTCGGTGAAATAGATGAGGACGTTGCGGCAGAAGATCATGTCGTAACCCCCACCCGCCGCAGGCAACGGATACGGGTGATCCATCAAGTTGTGCCGAAGCCACACCGCCTGCCGCGCGAGCTCGGGGACCAACGCAAACCGCGCGTTCGCTTCGACGAAGTACCGTTCACGAATCGCAGCCGGCACCCGCTTCATCGCTTCAGCCCCGAACGAGAGCTTCTCGGCCGTCGCGAGCGCGCTCGCCGCGATGTCCGTGCCCAGCACCCTGCTCGTCGCATCGGCGCCGGCCTCGCGAAGAAGAATCAGAAGCGTCGCGACTTCTTCGCCCGTGGCGCAGCCGGCGCTCCACACCTTCAACCCCCGGCGGTCGGCCAGCAGCGACGGCAGCAGCTTCGACCGCACTGCCGCCAGCTGCACCTCGTCACGAAACAGATCCGTCTTGTGCACGCTGATCGCGCTCATCAGCTCGGCGAGCTCGGCCGCTCCGCGCAGCGACTTGAGGTGCTCGAGATACGCATCGCTGCTGCGCCCGCCCTGCCGCGCGGCGATCGCCTCTTCCAGTCGGCCCAGCTGCTGGCGGCTCAGCGACGAGCCCGTGCGCTCGGCAACGTAACGGCACACAGGCAAGAGCTCCGGGCGTGTCACGCGGCGCCGAACTTATCTTGGGGTTTGCGCTTTCGACCCGTTTTCGGTCTCGTGCCCCCGTGAACCGACTCGCTTTCTTTCTCGTCCCGCTGGCCCTGCTTTCTTCCTGCGGCACGAAGGGCAACTGCAGCACCGCCAACTGCGCCGGCTGCTGCGACGATCAGTCGTTCTGCCAGCTGAACTACACCGCGTCTGCCTGCGGCAAGGGGGGCTTAAGGTGCGCCCCCTGCCCCACCGGCAACACCTGCCTCGACGGCGCCTGCACCCTCTTCGGAGCAACCGGCGGAGGCGCACCCGGAACCGGAGGAGGCGTGGGAACCGGTGGAGGAACCGGTGGAGGAACCGGCGGCGGCCAGGGCGGAGGCATGGCGCTGCCCGGCGACGCGGGCTACGCGCGCTTCAGCACGATGGCGGTGAATTGGCCGGTGCCTTCGTCGGGTCTCGCCGACGGGTTCAACTTCACGAAGGGCGCAGCTTCGGTGCGGCTGTGGGACACCTTCGACATCGACGGCGACGGCAGGCCCGACCTCATCCACACCGGCAACACCATCACCGGCAACGTCTGGAGCAGCGCCGTCAACGGATCCACCTTCTGGAAAATCTACAAGAACACCGGCACCGCCTTCTCGACGACGGCGACGCCGTGGGTCGTGCCTCCGAATGGGACGACCGAAGGCTTCAACGCCACGTCCTCGGCCGCGAAGGGAAAGCAGTGGGCCACCTTCGACATCGACGGCGACGGCAAACCCGACCTCGTTCAAACCGCGAGCACGAACGACGCGGTGTTTCTCGGCCCGGCGTGGCGCGTCTTCAAGAACACCGGCACGGGCTTCGCGGCCCAGTCGACCGCCTGGCCGCTGCCGTCGGCGCCCGCGTCGCTCGAGGGCTACAACGCGAAAGAATCGAGCACGTCGCCAAAGGGTTGGTCGACCTTCGACCTCGACGGCGATCAGCTGCCCGACCTCGTCATCACCTCGACCGCGGGCGCGGTGTTCGACGGCGGCGTGTCGTCCGAATGGCACCTGCACCGCAACACCGGCATCGGCTTCTCGGCGATTTCGGTCGACTGGCGCGTGCCCGGCAGTGGACTCGCCGACGGCTTCAGCCAGCCCGTGTCGACGGTCTCGGTGCGGCAGTGGACCACGATGGATCTCGACGGCGACGGCAAGGTCGACCTGGTGCAGACAGCGAACCCGCAGGGCGGCGCCGTCTTCGCGGGCGCCACCGCCTTCTGGCGCTTCTACAAGAACACCGGCACCGCCTTCGCCCCTGCCTTCACCCAGTGGCCCGTGCCGGTGAACGGGCTCGCCGACGGTTTCTACGCCACCGACCTCCAGACGGCCTCACGCCGCTGGACGACGCGCGATCTGAACGGCGACGGGCTGCCCGACCTCGTTCACACCGGCAACGTCGTGGGCGGGCAGGTCTGGGGCGCCGACGCCGGCACCCCGTACTGGAACGTCTACCGCAACACCGGTTCCGGCTTCGTCCAGGCGCCGCAGGCGTTCACCGTGCCGGCCACCGGACTC
>JAYUXE010001036.1:0-7488 GCA_043753165.1 Archangiaceae bacterium
TTCGCGCGCGGGCACGCAGCCGTAGCGGTTCAAGTCGACCTGGGTGCAGACCTCTTCCTTCTTGCAGCCGGTGGTGCACTTGCGCCGGCACTTCAGGGCGTCTCCCTTGAGCGCGAAACACAACCCCGTCTCGCATTCGATGTCGGTGGCGCAAGGGTCCCCTTCCGGTTTGACGGGATCCTTCGTCGGCGGCTTGTTGCAGCCCCCGCACGCAGGAAGCACCAGCACAGCGGTTGCCAGTGCAATCCAGAGCCGGAAGTTCATGTGGTTCTCCCCTTAAGCGAGCCCTATCTATATCGCAGTTTCCGGCGTGGCCGCCTGCCGCTGCGCGTCAGGGGGCGAACTCTTCCTCTTTGCCCTGCAGGCGTTTGGCGAGCACCTTCACGAGGTGCATCGACATCGACTTGTTCGACGTCAGCGCCGACTTGAACTCGCTGGCGGTGAGGACGAGGACGACGGTCGGCTCATAGGCGACGACGGTGGCCGACCGGGGAGCGGGGTGGATGATCGACAGCTCGCCGAAGAAGTCGCCGGGCTCGAGGAAGGCGATGCGGCGACCGCCCTTGCTGGCTCCGCGGCGCACGTCGCACTTTCCGGACAACACGAAGTACGCCGACGAGCCGCTGGTGCCCTGCCGGATGATGTCGACGCCCTGCTCGTAGCTCTCGATCTTCAGGCGCTTCGCGAGTGCCTCGAGCTCACCGTGCGGCAGGCTCGACAACAGCGGCATCTTCTTCAGCGCGTTCGTCCGTTCGTCGATGTCGTCCATTTCGCGGCGCAGTATGCCTTGACGCCAGCCGGTTGGCAGAGCTACCGGTCGGGGCATGCGCGCGATTTCCCTCTTGGTGGCGTTGCTCGGCCTGGCTGCTTTTGCCGATGAGCCGTACGAAGTCTTCCTCGATCGCGGAGAGACGTACGTCCGCGCTGGCACCTCGCAGGGCCTCGACCTCGGCGCCCAGGTCACCATCTGGGGCGACCTCATCGCCACCACCACCGAACGCCGCCGCGCCGGCACCGCTACGGTGATGGAGATCTGGCCGTCGCTGGCGCGCATCAACCTCGACGAAGCCGCGCGTGCCGACAAGACGGCGAAGAAGCTCGCCTCGTTCGAATCGAAGCGCCCGAAGGCCGCCGTGCCTCCGCCCCCGCCTCTTCCTCCGTCCGCGGCTGCTCCTCCGGTGGCGCCCGCTGCTGTTCCCACCACGGCCCAGACCCGGCTGCCGAACAACGTGCTGCGCGGCCATGCGGCGTACAAAGGCGCCGGCCCGTGGATGGTGCTCACGCTGTGGAATGACGAGCAGTTCGACTGGAACAAGTGCAGCGTCACCCTGCCCGGCGGCCTCACCTACACGATGAAGTTTCTGCGCGCGGGGGACCACGAGTCGATCGCGCTCTCGAACTTCGTGCAACAGGGCGCGGCGAAAGACGTGCCGAAGGACTCGACCACCGTGCGTTGCGCGGAAGGCGCGTCGAAGTTCCTGTTCCCCGGCTGACTCACCTCCAGACGAGCTGCATCTCGCACACGGGATCGCCGCGGGTTCGGCAGCGCACCTCTTCCTGAACGGCGAGCTTCCCGCCCGACATCTCGATCGAACGGCCAGCCCAGCCGAGCACCGACAGGCAGTGCGCGCGGTGCGGGTCGTGCAGGTCGTGCAGCACCAGGCGCACTTCGGTGGGCCCGGGGCTGATTGGTTCGAGCCACCCCGTGTCGTAGTGGTGGCTCCACAGCTTCGCCGCCTTGCCGAAGATGAACATCGGAGTGCCGAGCCGGTAGAAGATCCGGAACAGGGTCGGCAGGTTCTTCTCGGCGGCCCACGCGCCCATCGTGCGGCACAACGCCAGGTCGCCCGCACCGAATAAGCGATCGGCATTCACGTTCAGCGCGATGAACAGGTCGAACGGGACCCATGCGTGGGGCAGCACGTGGCCGTCGAGCAGGGCGCGTTGGGCCGGCTCGAGTGAATCGCGCAGCCGCTGAAGCCCTTCGGTTCCGTGGTGGATCTCGGCGTACGTGAGGCGCGTCAGGACCGCGATGCCTTTGCAGTTCGCCATGCCACCCCCGCCCCCGGTTCTACCAGCCTAAGCTTTGCGCCGGTCGACCGATGACACCTGCTTCCGTTCTGTTTCGAGTCGCTTTCGGATGATCACACCGGCCGCCCCCCCACCCTTGTCCGCCAGCAAGAAGCTGCTGCGCGATCAGATCGAGAAAGATGCGCCGCTGCGCGAGCTGTCGGTGGCGACCTTCATGACCGGCATCACCGCGGTTTGTGCCGTGCTGGCCCTGGGCCTGATGCCTTTCATCGGTGTGAAGTTGTCGCTGGTGCTCGGCATCTTTCTCGTCACCCTCACCGTCTACTACCTGGCGCTGAGGTCGGCCTTGAAGCGCGGGTGGTACCGCCCGGCCGTGCGCTGGGTGAACGTGGCGATCGAAGTGTCGGCCCCGGCGGTGATCTTCCTCGTCGACACGCGGATGCAGGGCGCCGAGTACGCGCTCACGGCGCCGACCCTGGTGATCTGGGGAACCCTCGTTGCGCTCTCGGGCCTTCGCAGCAACCGCGCGCTCGCGATCGGCGCGGGAACCATTGCGGCCGCCGAATACGCCCTGCTCTACATCGTCGTCGCGATGCCGCGGCTTCCGCCCGAGGCGCTGATCACCTTGCAGCCCGCGCTGTTCGTGCCCCGCGTCGTGCTGCTGTTCTGCGCGGGCCTCGTCACTGCCGTGTTCGTCAATCACCTCAACCGGCGCGCGGAAGAAGCGTTGAGCGCGGTGCGTGAGCGCGACCTGTTGGGCAAGTACGTGCTGCACGAACGCATCGGCGCGGGCGGCATGGCCGAGGTCTTCCGCGCCACCTACTCGCCCGAAGGCGGTTTCGAAAAGACCGTGGCGATCAAGAAGGTGCTGCCGGCGATCGCGATGGACGATTCGTTCGTCCAGATGTTCCGCGCCGAGGCCGACCTTTGCAGCCGGCTGAACCACGCGAACATCGTGCAGGTGTTCGACTTCGGCCGCTTCAAAGACACCTACTTTCTCGCGATGGAATACGTCGAAGGCCTCACACTGCAGCGGCTCATGCGGCCGTTCACGGCCACCGGGCTTCCGCTGAACGCCGTCACCTTCGTCGGCGTCGAGGTCTGCCAGGCGCTGGACTACCTGCACCGCCGGCGCGCGCCGGACGGCAAGCCGCTGAACCTGATTCACCGCGACGTGAATCCGTCGAACCTGCTCGTCTCGCTGCTGGGCGACGTGAAGCTCACCGACTTCGGCATCGCCCGCGCGACGACGGGCCGCGCAGCCGTCACGCAGGTGGGCGTGGTGCGCGGCAAGCCCGGCTACTTCTCGCCCGAGCAGCTCGAGTCCGACGACATCGACTCGCGCGTCGACCTGTTCACGCTGGGCATCACGCTGTGGGAGATGCTCGTCGGCCAGCCGATGTTCCCGTCGACCGCGGACGAGGCGTCGCTGAGCCTCGTGCACACGCAGTCGCTGAGCCCCCCGTCGATGTCGCGCCGCGGAGTGCCCCCTGAGCTCGACCGCATCGTGATGGGCCTGCTCGAGCGCGACGTGAAGCGCCGCACGCCCACCGCCGAGGTGGCGCTGAAGCAGCTGCTGGCGTTGACGGGTTCGGCGGCGCCGTACCCTGCGGGCCAGGGCGAGCTGATGCGGGCGATTGCGTTTGCCCGGGGCGAGCACGAAAAGCGCGTCGAGCAGATTCCCGATGCGAGCCTGGCGCTCACGGCCGCGACGGACAAAGTGAGAAACCCGCCAGGCGGCAAGCCGCGCTGACGGGTTTGAAGGGTGCTGCCAGACTGGGTGAGGCGTTACGCCTTTGCGGTCAGGGGCTTCTGAATCAGCGACACCTTGTAGGTGTCTGTGCCGTCCACCATGTTGTCGTACAGCTTCGTCCCCGGGTTGCGCGCGAAGTTCTTCAGCGCGACCTCGGCGAGGGCGCGGCGCTTGCCGCCCAGCATCGGAATCTTGAAGCCGTGGAACGTCTGGAAGATCTGGTCGACGTACGAGTCCATGCGGCGCTTGTCGTCATCGCGCGCCTTGACCGCTTCCTTCGTCACGTCGCAAACCTCGAGGGTCTTGAAGCCAATCGACTCGAGCAGGTCGAAGCAGGGCTTCCAGGTCGAGTCGGGGATCGCGTTGCCCCAGACGAGGAACCCGCCCGGCTTCAGCAGGCGGTAGGCGGTCTTGAAGAAGCGCACGTCTTCGTCGGTGGTCTTGCCCGGCATCTCGGTGACGTGGGTCTCGTTGACCGCGACGAAGTCGGCCGCGCCATCGGGAATCGTGAGCTTGGTGGCGTCGCCGCAGGTCGCCACGAGGCGGCCGTTGAGCTCAGGCACGAACTTGCGCTTGCACGAGTTGATGCCCGCCTGCTGCATGTCGACCGCTTCGTACGTGCAGTTCGGGAGGATCTTCGAGCAGATCAGGTGCGCGCCGGCGCCGGTGCCACAGCCCATCTCGATGATGTGGACCTTGCCGTTGCGGGCCTTGATGTATTCCTGCGCGAGATCGAAGTGGTACAGGCCGGCGTAGGCGTTCTTGCCCATCACCTGCGGATCCGTGACGGGAATCGGGCTCGGGCCCCACGCGGCCGGCCAGGTGTAGCCCCACGTGTTGAAGGTGAACTCGTAGAGCTCGCCGTTTTCCGACCGCACGTTGCCCATCGAACGGTACAACGCGTAGAGCAGCGAGTAGATCGACGTCTTGTCGTAGTCGTCTTCAGCCACGTCGCCGTTGCTGAGGTTGATCTTCTGCTTGCCTTCGACAAGTCCGCTCACGACCCAGGCGCCGACGATCAGCTGCAGCTGGTTTTTGGTGTAGTCCGACTTGTTGCTCAGCGCGGTAAAGACGTCCATGTGTGTGAGGCCCCGGGTATTGGGAAAGGGCGTGCTCATACACAACCCCACACACCCGTCACAAGGGGTGGGGGGTCGAATTGCGACCCCCTTGTTATTCCTTGGGTTCGGCCTTCGCCAGCAGCTCTTCCGACCGGGTCTCGACGTACAGCTGTTCGACCTTCGTCCGGGCCCACGGGGTTCGCCGCAGGAAGACCAGGCTCGACTTCACGCTGGGGTTGACCGCGAAGCAGTTGAGCTTGATCTGGGCCGCGAGCGCCTTCCAGCCGAGCTTCTTCACGAGGTACTCGAGGATCTGTTGAAGCGTGACGCCGTGGAGCTCGCGCACCAGGTGGCCGGTCTCGTCCTTCACGTCTTTGGGCCAGAAGGTGGGCATTGCTGTCCTGTGGTGCAGGTGGCCGCAGCTGGGGCGGCCCGCCTCGATCGAAGGGCGCCACTCTGTCCTGAGTTCGCAGGGATCCATAGCGGCATGACAGTCGCAATCGACTGCGCCCATGAAGATCGCCATCGCCACTGCGTTCGTTGCGTTCGCCGGTCTCGGCGCCAGTCAGGTCAACCCGTCGTCGACCCGCGTCGAGGCGCCCGGCACGGGCTACCGCGTCGTACCGGTGACGCCCGATGAAGCGATTCCCCACGCGATTGGCAACGCGCCGGTGCAGCTGAGCCGGGCGCGGGCTGCCTCTGCCGCGGAAGGTGGAACCCGGCTCGACCGCCTGGACGACCGCGTGTCTGATTTGCGTGCCCGTGCCGAGCTCAACACCGTGCGCGCCGAGCTCGAAGGTGACCTTGAAAAGCTCAAGGTGCTGCGGAGCAACGTGACGACGGCGCTCAGCGGCTTGCGCGACCCTTTTTTGGGTATTCAGGCGGCAGAGACTGCGGTGACGAACGCGCTGAATGAGCTGGAAATCGCGATCGACGCAGTCGCTGCGAAGGTGATGCAGCTGGAAGGTCGCGCCCCCCGCAACACCTAAAGCAGCTGCGAGAGGCGGTCGAGGAAGTCGGCCTGGGCAGAGATGATTTTCCCCTTCGCGGCGTTCGCCGTCAGCCACTCGACCCGGTCGACCTCTGGAAAGGTCTTCATCGTGCCGCTGCCCTTCGGCCACTCGAGTTCGAACGTGTTGCTCTTGAGCTTCGCAGGGTCGAAGTCGCCTTCGGCCGCCCACGCGTGCACGACCTTGCCCGACTTCTGCTTCACGAAGCCCAGCGGCAGGTACGGACCTCTGGGCTTCGCGCCGGTCTCTTCTTCGAACTCGCGACAGGCGGCGGCCAGCGGCTCTTCGCCTTCTTCGACGAGGCCCTTCGGTACGCCCCACGCGTTCAGATCTTTTCCGGCAAAAAACGGACCTCCGAGATGCGCAAGCAGCACCTGCAGGTCATCTTCCCTGCGACGAAACAACAACAACCCTGCCGAGACGGAGGCCATGGGTGAAACGTAATCTGCGCGCCGTGAAACGACCGGCATTCTTGTACGGCACCGCCTGGAAGGAAGACGAAACGCGGCAGCTCGTGTCCCTGGCGCTCGCGCGCGGCTTCCGCGGCATCGACACCGCGAACCAGCGCAAGCACTACCACGAGGCCCAGGTGGGCGAGGCGCTGGCCGAGGCGTTCGCCCTGGGGCTCTCGCGCGATGAAGTCTTCGTGCAGACGAAGTTCACGTTTCAGGGCGGGCAGGATCATCGGCTTCCCTACGACCCCAGGGCGCCCATCGCCGAACAGGTGCGGCAGTCGTTCGCGAAGTCACTGCAGCACCTGCAGCTCGAGGCCATCGATTCGTACGTCTTGCACGGGCCGTCGCAGCGGTCAGGCCTGGCCAACGACGACTGGGAAGCGTGGCGCGCGATGGAGGCGCTGCCCGCGAAGTCGCTGGGCATCAGCAACGTCTCGCTGCAGCAACTGCACGCCCTGGTCGACGGCGCGGCGGTGAAGCCTTCGTTCGTACAGAACCGCTGCTACGCGAGCCGCGGGTGGGACCGCGAGGTGCGCGCGTTCTGCCGCGAGCACGGCATCGTGTACCAGGGCTTCTCGCTGCTCACCGCGAACGGCGATGCGCTGGCGTCCGTTCCAGTCGTGCAGGCGGCGGCGCGCGTTCGTCGGTCGCGCGAGCAAATCGTGTTCCGGTTCGCGCTGCAGGTGGGAATGCTGCCGCTGACGGGCACCCGTGATCCGCAGCACATGGAGGCGGCTCTCGCTGCCGCCGACTTCACCCTCACGGACGCGGAAATCGAGGCGATCGAGAAAGGCTAGACGCCCAGCGATTCGAGCCAGCTGCCGACGTCATCCTTCACCTTCTTCTCGGCCGGCGGAACCGCCTGCACCGACACCTTCTTCCCGCCGTTCAGCGCGGTCAGCTCGTTCTCGTCGAGGAACACGCCGCGGTCGATGCGGCAGACCTCGATACGCAAACCGCCCATCTCGGCCGGCACCATGGGCTTGCTGCAGGTCGCGCACTTCCGGCTGGTCTGCTGGCCGGCAGTGAACGTCGGGGCCAGCTTCTTCTGAAACAACGTCTCGAGCTCGCCGCCGTCGAACCACAGGCCGCGGCAGAACGTGCAGCGATCCAGCTCGATCTTGCCCAAAGGAAACGCCTTCATCGCAGCGGAGCACGACGGACACACGCGTTGGGCC
>JAYUXE010001037.1:0-7483 GCA_043753165.1 Archangiaceae bacterium
CCGTTCACGAGAATCGGGTGATTCGCCGCAGAGCCCTGATCGCGATGCACCCGCCCGTGCCAGTTCTGGCCGGTGATCGGGAAGAACGCGCGATCAGCCGCCGGAACATCGGCCTCGTTCGCGAGCCACGACATCGGCGGCCCGTCGTAGTTGTCGTGCGTCAGGGTCCCCACGTTCCGCGCGCCGCACGCCAGCAGCTGCACCAGGTTGTCGATCTGCGCCATCGACAGCGCCTTTTCGTAAGGCCCGCTCGAGTGTCCCCAGCGCGGCTCACCCATGCCCGGGAAACCCGCGGGCAACATCTGCGTCAGCCCCGAGCACGTCACCGGCGTCACGTTCGTCAGCGTCGCCTGCAATTCGCTGATGCGCTGCGCGTGCTGCTGCAAGCGCAGTCGATCTTCGTTGCCAACCTTTCCATACAAGTCGTCGAACGATTCCCGCACCGCGTCGAGCACGTTCTTCCGCTTGTCTCCGTACCGCTGCAGCCGCGTTCGCATCGTGCCCGTGCCCGCCGCGAGGTACTGGTTGAACACCGCGACCGGGTCGACCTGCATCCCGACCTGCGTGTTCGTGCCGTCGGGGTCCTTCGTCACTTTGTAGAACGGGTGGTACTCGCCGCCGCTGGGGTCCGTCACGCCCAGGTGCAGCGAGTCGGGGCCGCCCAGCTTCGACGCGAGGTAGTGGTCGATTGACGGACCCATGCAATTGGTTCCAATCGTCACGTTCGGCTGCGACGCGCGCGGCAGCAGATTTCCCATCGCGTCCACCGCCGATCGCGGTAGGTGCGCGTTCAAGAACGTGTGGCCCGGGCCGGTGTGACCGTTTCCTGGCGCGTAGAAATCCTGCAGCACGTTGTCGACGCCCCTGATCACCACCATCTTCTTTTCGTGCGGCGCCAGCATGTCGAGCATCGGCCGCGTCGACAGCGCCAACGCATCGTTCGCCAGCTTCGGAGGCGTCCACAAATCGCACTGGCTGTGATTCAGATTCCCTTCGCCGTTGATGAAGATGACCAGCCGCTTCGGCACCGTCACCGCCTGACCGAACGCCTGATTCAGAAACGGCAGTGCCAGGGTCACGCCAGCACCCTTCAGAAAAGATCTGCGGCTCGTCATGGCTGCACCCCCGCCTTGCGCACTGAGAACGCGTCGAGCCCCGCCAACGACGAGAACAGCGTCTCGAGGTTCTTGCCCGACGCGACAAAACCATCACCCAGCGACTTCGCCGCACACACGTCGGCCGCCGCCTCACGCTTGCCGAACGCGTACCGCAGCCACTGCTTCGCAAAGCACCGCGCGACCTCATCACTCGCCGCCAGCCGCGTGCCGAGCTCGCGCGCGCCATTGAACGTGCCCGTCACCTGGCCGCCCGCGATGATTTCCCCATGTCCGTCTTCCGCGGGCCGCAGTGCGCCCGCGCCATCGAACTGCAGAAACCCGAAGCCTAACGGATCCATCAGCTGGTGACACGTCTTGCACTGGGCGATCGCCGAACGCGCGGCGCTGGATTCACGAATCGAAGCGGCGGTGCCAGCGTCGGGCTGCATCGCGGTCGCTCCAGCGGGAGGGTTCGCCAGCTCCTGGCAGAGCAACAGGTTCCGCACGAACTTGCCGCGCAGAATGATTGACGGCTCGAGCCCGTGCGCGGTGCGCGACATCAACAGCGGGTGCGTCAACACCCCGACGCGCGCGTCGGGGGGCAACGACACCTCGCGCCAGCCATCGGGCCCCTTCGGCATCACCGGCAGCTTGTAGAAGCCTTCGAGCGCCGCGTTGACGAACGCCTTGTTCGACGTCAACAGCGCCTTGAACCCGTTCGGCTGCTTCACCGCGTCCTCGACCAAGCGGTGCAGCTCTTCCAGCAGCGCGGCCTGCGTCGCGGCCGGATACTGATCTGCCGTGAAGCCCTCGAGCATCAAGAGCTCGAACACGAACCGCGACAGCGCTTCCTTGCCCTTCGCCGTCGCCATCATCCGCTTCGCTTCAGCGACCCGAAGCGGCGCAATGCCCACGTCCGCGCCCTGCAGCGCTGGGTCTGGCAAGCCGCCCAGGTAGAGCAACGCGAGCCGGGCCACCACTTGTTCGTGATCCAGCGCGCCCACCGCCTGCTCGACCATGTACAGCGTCTGCGGGTGCTGAAGCAGCGCGGCGACTCCGAGCGCCACCGACTCGCGGTACGTGAAGTCGGCGCGCATCGCGGTGAAGAGCGCGACGAGCCGATCGAGCTCGGCTTGCGTCGGCGCCCGGCGGAACAGCTTCGACGCGAGCTGCGAGAAATACGAACGCGCGCACGTGGGCTCGGCGCCCGTGCACGCCGGCAGGCCGTCGGTCACCGCGTCCGCCAGCGCCTCTGCCGTCTCGGCGATTCCCTTCACCGCCGTGTCGCCAATCGGGTTCGCTTCCGGAAACGTCGAGTACGGGGCCGCCTTCGTCTGTGTCAGCGGAAACGTGCTGCCGAGCTTCAGCGTCGGGCCCAGCGCATCGCGCACCACACGCTCGTACTGCCACACGCTGAGGCGCTGAATCGGGACGCGCATCGCCTGCTCGCCCGTGCAGTCCGGACCCTGCGGCATCGCGACGCCGCCGCCCGAGCCACCCGAGCCTGAACCGCCCCCCACCCCTTCGACCGGGGCGACCGGCCCAGCAGGTGTGTTGATCAGCCCCGTACACCCACCCAGCAACAGCATGAAAACAGGCCCGGCGACACGTCGCATGCCTTGAAGAGCCCCAGGCGGGAACGAACGGCTCAGGCGCAGAAACCTGAGCCGAAATCCGAAGGTAAAGGCTCAATGGGGTTCATGGCTGGCGAACCACAGCTGCGACTGGTCGGATCCGTGGCGAGCGCGCCGACGGATGCCGAGCTCGTGCTCGCGGCCCGGAGCGGCGACGACGAGGCGCGCCAGGCGCTGTTCAACCGCCACTTCCACCCGCTGACCCAGTTCGTCTCGCGGCTGCTCGCCCACTCGTTCGAAGTCGAAGACGTGGTGCAGGACACCTTCGTCTCGGTGATGGCGCACCTGAAGAGCCTCAAGGACCCGGCGAGCTTTCGCGCGTGGATGCGGATGATCGCGGTCAGCGAAGTGCGCCGCCGCCTTCGCCGCAACCGCATGCTCAATCGCCTGGGCCTGCGCGAAGCCGAGCCCGTGGACCTCGACTCGATCGTCTCGGATGACACGCCGCCCGAGCTCAAGGTCGAGCTGCGGCAGATTTTCCAGCTGCTGCGTGCGCTGCCCGCGGACGAAGCGGTGGCGCTGGTGCTGCGAAGGGTCGAAGGCCTGCAGCTGACTGAAATCGCCGAACAGATGGATTTGTCGCTCGCGACCGTGAAACGAAAACTTGGAGCCGCCGAGCTCCACCTGTCTGTGCTGTCCGGAGAGTCCCATGGTTGAAACCAGGCTCAGTGAATTCATGAAACCGCCGCCGCGGCCCACCGGGCTCGACGTCGATCGCCAGTGGTGGGGAGTCCGCGCGCGCCTTCGACGCCGCAGCCAGGTGCGCCGCGCCGCTGCGGCCGGCGCCATCGTCGCGGCCCTCGGGCTGGCCAGCCTGTTGTTCCGTGGCGCCCACGACGACGTCACCGAAGTCGCCCAGGCCGCCACCGTCACCAGCACCGCGTCGCCCGTCGCCGTCGCGCTGCACGATGGCAGCAAGGTCGAGCTTCAGCCGCACACCCGCATGCAGGTCGCCGTGCAGTCGAAGGACGAAGTGGTGCTGCTGCTCGACGAAGGGTCCGTGTCGTGTGACGTGGCGAAGAACCCGTCGCGCCGGTTCATCGTGCGCGCGGCCGACGTGGAAGTTCGCGTCGTCGGCACGGCGTTCGACGTGCGGCGTTCTTCCGAAGGCGACGTCAGCGTCGTCGTGCAGCGCGGCATCGTCGAGGTCCGTTCTGCAGGTCAGCTGCACCGTCTGGTCGCGGGCGAGTCGTGGAGCCGCAGCGCGCCCGTCACGTCGATCACCGAGCCGGAACCCGAGGCCGTCGAGGAAGAGATGGAAGAGGTCGCTGTGCCGACTTCGCGCACGGTGGTGAAGCGCAGGGTGAAGAAGCTGAAGGCCGTCGCCGCGGTCGCGAAGGCGCCCGAGCCCGAGCCGGTGAAGCCCGCAGAGCCCGTGGTGGCGCCCGTTGCGAAGCCGACGGCGCGCACGATCTTCGAAGCAGCGGTGCAGGCGCGGTCGAAGGGAAAAGTGGCCGACGCCATCGCCGGCTTCGATGACCTGCTGCTGCAGTTCCCCGAGAGCTCGTTTGCGCCACTGAGCGCGTTCGAGCTCGGCCGGTTGCAGATGGACAGCCGCAAGAATCCACGCGCCGCCGCGAGAGCGTTCGAGCAGGTGCTCGCGACGGGCAGCGACCTCGGCTTGCGGGAAGATGCGATGGGCCGCCTGGTCGAGGCGTACGCGTCGTTCGACAAGGCCCAGTGCCAAAACGTGCGGTCGCGATATTTGGCGTCCTTCCCGAAGGGCACCCATGCAAAAGATGTCGTTTCCTCGTGTCCTCCCTGATCGTTCTCGCTCTCTGGGCCAACGCGTCACTCGCCGCCGCGCCGTGCCAGGGCCAGCCGCTGGAAGTGCCGTTCGCGTTCGAAGGCGCCTGGGCCGCTGAAGACGAGCAGTGGATTTCGCAAGAGCTGCTCACGTGGTTCGAGGCGCACGGCCGTGAGGGCTGCTCGCCTTCCGGTTCGCAGGAAAGGCTCGTGCTGTTCCGCGACGAGACGGCGGTGGCGCTTCAGCTTCGGAAGAACGCGAAGGTCGTCGGCGAGCGAACGGTGACGCTCGAGGCGGTTCCGTTGGAAGGGCGCAACTACACGATCGCGGCGCTGGCCGAAGAGCTGGCGCGTTCGATGTGGGAAAGGCCGGTGCGGCGCGAGCTCGCCGTCGCAGCGGTGGTCAGCTCGCGCATCCTCTTCTCTGGAGTGAAGCTGTTCGGCGGCGGCGCCTCGTTCGGCTGGTCTCCGCTGGAAGGGTTGACGTTCGAGCTTGGGCTGATGGCGGCGGCGAACCCGTGGGTGCGCGCGGTGAATGGCAGCACGGGCGGCTTCGCGGTGTGGGCGGACCTCAACGTGCGCTACGGACTTGCGGTCGGGCCATTCGTCTTCGGACCGCGGCTCGGCTTCGATCTCGGCCGACTGTTTCTCTCAGGCGTGGACGACGGCGGTTTTCGGCGCGACGGCGGCGCGGGGTGGGTCGTCGGCCGCGGCGGCGTGTTCATCGGGGTCGAGCGCGACCGCTTCGGGCTTCGCTTGAACGCCTCGATGGGCCGCACGCTCGCTGGAGCCATCGTCCTCGACGGCCCTTCCCGCGCGCAGGTCTTCGATGGAGCGACCGGCGAGCTCGGCCTCGCAGCCGAGGTGCGATTTTGAGGTGGGCGATCGCCGCGCTGTTGTTCACCGGTTGCGTGGACAGGCTCGAGCTGCTCGGGCCGCCCGATGCCGCCGTCGAGCCCGACGCAGGTCCGATGCTGCAGCTCGCGGCGACCGTCTCGGTCGGTTCGTCCCAGGCGTGCGCGACGCAGGCGAACGGCATTGCGTTTTGTTTCGGCGACAACTCGACGGGTTCGCTCGGCCTCGGCGACACCGCGCAGCGAACGGCGCCCACGATCGTCGATGCGGGGACGCTGCGCTTTGCGGCGATGTCCGTGGGTGAACGGCACGCGTGCGGTTTGACGCCAGCGGGTGCGGTCTATTGCTGGGGCGACAACGGCGAAGGCGCGCTGGGCACGGGCGAAACCGGTGCGCACCTGACACCGGTGAGGGCGCTGGGCGAGTACCGCGCGCTGAGCAGCGGTGACGGCTTCATGTGCGGCATCGATTTCGCGGGGGCGTTGTCGTGTTGGGGCCGGAACTTCGAAGGGCAGCTGGGCCAGGCGGGGGATGTCGCGTCGCCGACTCCACAGCGGGTCGGCACCGGCACGTACACCGCGGTTGCTGCGGGGCAGGGCCACGCGTGCGGACTTGCGACCGATGGCGGCCTCGAGTGCTGGGGCCGCAACTCGGAAGGGCAGTTGGGGTCGGGGTCGGGCGTTGGGCAGCACCGCGGGCCGACGGCGGCGGTGGGGGGGCCATGGCTCAGCGTCAGTGCCACGCAGGGCTCGACGTGCGCGATTCGCAGTGACCGGACGCTGTGGTGCTGGGGCGAGGGGCCGTCACTGGTTTCACGCACGCCCGTGAAGGTGGGCGTGGCGAACGACTGGACGCAGGTCAGCGTGAACCAGTTTCATTTCTGCGGGCGGCGCGGCGCCGACCTCTACTGCTGGGGCCGCGGCATCGAAGGCCAGCTCGGCCTGGGCGACAACGACCCGCGCCCTGAACCCGTCAAAGTTCCCGGCGCGTGGTCGACCGTCGCGTCCAGCCGCTTCAGCACCTGCGGCATTCAGACCGACGGCCGGCTGTACTGCTGGGGAAAGAACGACTTCGACGAGCTCGGCACCGGGGACACCCAGCGGCGGTCATCGCCGACGCAAGTCGTGGTGCCGTGAGTCCAGCGCCTAGCGCGAGTGCCCGTTCTGGCAGATGAGTCGGCCGTCGCTCGCGTTCACCTTCATGTCGCGCCCGCACACGCGGCACGGCGCATTCGACGCAGCGACCTCGGCGACAGGTGGAGGCGCGGCGACGACGCTGAGCCGGTTGGCCGTCGGCTTCAATTTCTCGAGCTCGGCCCGAACCTTCGCGAGCAGCTCGCCGCGAACGCCCTTGTACTTGCCCTCGAGGGCCGACAATTCCTGCATCATTTCCCGGAACTGATCGTCCCGGCCTTCGACGTACGTGCGCTTCAGATTGGGTGCTCCGCCCATGGCTCGCTCCTGTTGTGACCAGCTACCGCATGCAATGTATCGCAACAGTCTGACCAGTGCTTGCAGTCCCCGATTCAACCCTTTGATTAGACTCGGATTCGAAAAGAATGACCGCGCGATTCACCCGCATCATTGGCAATTCGGACGAGCGAACGGACGTCGAGCTGCGCGACAAGGTCCCCTTCGTCACCCCTTCCTTCCGGGTGATTCCGACTGATGGCGGCTGGCAGCTGGACCCGAGCCGGCCGCTGCGCCTCAACGGGCACGTCATCGAGCTGCCGCAAGCGCTCGAGGACGACGACATCATCGACGCAGGGGTGAGCCTCTGGATTTTTCACGAGGGTGCCACTGCGCGCGACGAGGTCATCGAAGCGGCCGCTCTCGACGGACCTGCGCGGGGCCCTGCGTGGGAAGTGTTGTCCGACTGGCTGCAGGAAAGAGGAGACCCGCTGGGCGAACGCATCGCGCGTGAACGCCGGCTGTCCCATCTGCAGCGCGAGCTTCACCCGCATCCGCACCTCGACGTGTACAGCGGCGGCAGCGCGCGGCT
The DNA here is from genome assembly GCA_043753165.1 of Archangiaceae bacterium. GTDB lineage: Bacteria > Myxococcota > Myxococcia > Myxococcales > Myxococcaceae > JAGSPQ01. Next base: position 7,334 of record JAYUXE010001037.1, read on the forward strand.
CGGCGACGCCGCCTTCCGCCTCGAGATCGACGAAGACAACGGAGTCGCCCGCCGACTCATCGCCCGCTCGCTCAACCCAGACGATCGCCCGCAGGTCGAGGCCGCGCTTCACCTGCGGCAGCTGCGCTACCTGCAACACCTCGTGCTCGA
>JAYUXE010001038.1:0-3207 GCA_043753165.1 Archangiaceae bacterium
CCAGCGCTGGCGGCTCGAGTTCGAGCTGCGTGGCACGTCGAAGCCGGGGGCGATCACCGTCACCGAATCGATGCCGGCGCGGTTCACCGAAGCCATCGGGCTCGTCGATCGCGTCTACGGCACGAAGCCGATGCCGGTGGGCCCGAAGGACGTGAAGAACCTCGTGCGCGAGCTCGAGAAGGTGCTGGGCCCGCGCGAGGCTTGGCGGCTGCCGGTGCTGCGCGAGCTGTGGACGGCGCTCTTCGCGGGCGCCGGCAAGCGCAGGCGATCGGCGGATCACGAGCGGGTGCTGTACCACCTGATGGGGTACGCCCTGAGGCCCGGCGTCGGCTACCCGCTGGACGCGTGGCGCGCCGAACAGACGTTCGGGCTCTTCAAGGATCTCGTCACCGCGCACGGCGACGCGGCGGTCTGGGCCGAGTATTGGATTTTGTGGCGGCGCATCGCGGGCGGCCTCGACGAGAAAGCGCAGTCGACGCTGTGGGCGTATCTGCGGCCCTGGCTCGAGAAGAAGCTGGGCCCGCCGATGAAGGAAAAGAGTAAGGGCGTCGTGCCCCAGGGCCTCGACGAGATGGTGCGCGCGGTTGCGTCGTTGGAGCTCCTGCCCGTCGACGAGAAGGCGCTGTTCGGAAGCTTTGTGCTCGCGAAAATTGCCACCGGCGGCCCCTGGGCGTGGGCGTTGGGTCGCGTGGGCGCGCGGGTCCCCGTTCACGGAGCCTCGCATCGCGTGGTCTCGCCCGAGCTCGCCGAAACGTGGGCGCGGGCGCTGCTGACGGCGGGGCTGACGAGGGTTGATGGCGCTCCGTTCGCAGTCACGCAGTTGTGCCGGCGCACGGGCGATCGGGCCCGCGACGTGTCCGAGCCGCTGCGCTTCGAAGTGGTCGCCGCGCTCGAGGCCGCGAAGGCCCCGCCGGGCTGGAAACAGATGGTGGCCGAGGTCGTCGCGCTGTCCGCCGCCGACGAGGCCCGCGCGCTCGGCGACACCCTGCCCGCCGGCCTGACCCTCGTCGCCTGACCTGATTTTCCTGCTGCACCGCGTCAGAAGCCAACCTCTCCCGCGGCCCCAACCCCCCGCCGATACTGCTAAACACCCATTCGATCGAATTCGATCGAAGGCTTTTGATGCGTTGCGTCGGAAGGCGTTCGAATCGGCAACGCGTCGCGTCAGAAACTTCGACCGAATTCGATCGAAGTTTCTGATGCGTTGCGTCAGAGGTCGTCCAAAGCATCTACGCGGCGCGTCAAAACTTTCGATCGAATTCGATCGAACGGCTCAAGAACGGTCGCGGGCGTCCACCGGCGCGGGGGTGGGGGCCGGCGCCGGAGCGGCGGACAGGTACGTGTTCTTCACGACCTCGAGCCGGTTGCCCCGCCACAACACGGTGCGCATCGTCATCCCCCGCAGCCAGGCGGCGAGGAAGATGAAGTCGCGCAGCGGAATCAGCCACACCCAGCGCAGCGCGAACGGCCGCCCGCGCAGAATCCGCGTCGACGCCTGCGTGAAGACCATCGACAGCGCCAGCGACGCCGCGAGGAACCACCACAGAAACACCGACTGCGGCGACAGCAGCGCCGCGAACAGCGCCCACACGAACGGCAGCTGCAGCGGCTCGGCCCACGCGCCTGGCAACAACATGAAACGCAGCATCGACCACCGCGCGTGGCGCTGAAAAAACTGACCCAGCGGCGCCGACTGCTGCACGTTTTCCACCGGAGTCGGACACAGCCGCGTGCGATGCCCCGCCTGCCGCAGCAACGTGCCGAACCGTTGATCTTCCGCCAGAACGTCTTTCACCCGGTCGAACCCGCCCAGCTGTTCGAGCACCTCGCGCTTCACGGCGAACGACTTGCCCACCAGCTGCGTCATCTTCAGCAACGCTTCCGCCGTCGCCGAGCTGGCCGCGCAGAACGCGTTCACGCACATGTTGTCCAGCGCGCTGCCCGGCGTCGCTTCGTCGACCCCGACGAACAGGTTCGACGACAACGCGATGCCCGGCTCGGCCAGCCGCGCCGCATGCTCGCGCAGCAGCCCGGAATGCACCCGCACGTTGCTGTCGGTGATTGCGATCACCTCACCCGTCGCGTGCTTCATCAGCGTCAGCAGCTGATTCACCTTCGGGTTGAAGCCCGGCACGCCTTCCTGCAAGTGCAGCCCGACCCGCGTCGGGTGCGCATCGGCGAAGGCTTTTGCGATCGGGTACGCGAGATCTTCCCGGCTTCGCACGCCGAGCAGCAGCTTCCATTCGCCCGGGTAGTCGATGGCGAGGTGGCTGCTCAGGTTTTCGGCGAGCTGATCATCGAGGCCCGCCATCGGCTTCAACACCGAGACCGTCGGCCACTTCTTCGGAAACACAATCGCCGCGCGGCGAACCTTCCACAGCGCGACGAGCCCCCACGGCAGCACCAGCCAGCCCACGCTGGCCATGCTGATCAGCACCAGCGAGGCAGCCGAGATTTCCAGAGGTCAGTGCACTTCGCAGGTGATGCCGGCTTCGCGGGCGATGCCGTCGAGGAAGCCCCACAGCGCGTCCGCGGCCTTCTGCGTCGCCGCTTCCGCGCGGCCTGCGTCGCAATGCTGGTCGATGAGCTCGCCGACCTTGCGCGAGTGGTCGACGTCGTATTCCTGGTGCACCTTGAAGAACGACAGGGTCCGCGCATCCTTGATGCCGTAGAACTTCTGCAGGCCTTCAATCTTCGACTTCGACACCGCCGGAACCTGCGACTCGTACGCGTACAGCGCACACAACCCGTCCGTCCAATCGCTGGCGGCCAGCTCGAAGAAGCCGTCGACCATCGCCTTCGTCTCGGGCAGCGGAATCTGGGCCTTCACTTCGGCGCGGGTCGCTCCGAGGCCTTCGGCGAAGCGCATCCAGAGCTCGGGGTGATCCGTGCCGTGCAGCTCTTCGTCGACCAGGTTCTCGAGCAGCACCTTGCGCGCGTCGATTTCCGGGCAGCGGCTGTGCACCGACGAGACGAACCGGGGAAACGACGAGACCTGTTCCCAGTACTGGCCCGCGTAGCGGCGCAGCACGTCCTGGCTCAGCTTTCCTTCCGTCCACGCCTGGTAGAACGGGTGGTTGAGCAGGCTCTTGCTGGCGATGATCTGGTTCAGACGCTCGGACAATTTCATGGCGGGCTCCCCTTCGTTTTAGTTTGCGGTCAACCGACGCTTCATCTCGAGGTGGGGCATGCCCGCCTCTTCGAACA
>JAYUXE010001039.1:0-7475 GCA_043753165.1 Archangiaceae bacterium
GCCGTCGGCGCCTCCGCCCATCGCTCCGGTGGCAATCGTCGCGAAGGAAGAAGTGAAGGTCGAGAAGAAGGCGCCGCCGGTTCCTCCGCGCGCGCTGGCCGGTACTGGCCGCAACGCCGCCGTGCTCTTCACCGAGCCGCTGCCGGCCGAAGCCACGCCGGCTGAAGATTCGAAGGTCCTTCAGGTCGCGCTGCTGTGGGGCGACACGCTGATCAACGTTCAGCACTTCGCCGACGGCGTCCCCGTGACGATCGGCGAAGGCGCCGACGCAAAGTTCAACGTGTTCTCTGACGGCGTCGGCCAGCTGTTCACCCTCGCCACCGCGAAGGGCTCGACCGCGGTCATCAACGTCCCCGCCAACGCGGGGCTGGTCGTCTCGAAGAACAACGACTCGCACAAGACGAAGGAACAGCTGAAGAGCGAAGGCAGGCTGCGTGGCGCCGAAGGTGGCGTGCGTGCGGATGCGATCGAGCTCGGCCTTCACGACCGTGCGCAGGTCAGCTTCGAGAACGTCGCGTTCATCGTTCGCTACGTGCGGCCGAGCGCGGCGCTCAGCGTCAACACCCTCGAAGAGTCCGACTTCACCTTCTTCAAGATCGCGTCCGTCTGCATCATGGCGTTCGTCGCCCTGGTCGCGGCGATGATCCTGAACCCGCTGGGTGATGGCAGCGCGTCCGACGACATCTTCGCCAACCCCGGCAAGTACGTGAAGATGCTGGTGCGTGCCGAGAAGAAGGTCGAGATCAAGAAGCTCAAGGATCTCTCGGGCATCAAGGAAGGCGCGAAGCCGAAGGACGACGAAGGCAAGTTCGGCAAGAAGGACGAGAAGAAGAAGGACGCCGACCCCTCGAAGAAGGGCGCTCCGGTGGTCGACGCGAACAAGCGTGAAGAAGACCGCAAGAAGATCCAGACCGCGGGCCTCCTCGGCGCGCTCGCCGGCAACGGCGCCGCCTCGAACGTCTTCGGCCCCGGCGGCCTCGGCACCGGCATCAACAACGCGCTCGGTGGTCTGCAAGGTGGAGCGGGCCTCGGCGACGCGCACGGCGTCGGCGGTCTCGGCTCGCGCGGCAGTGGCTCGGGCGGTGGCGGCACGGGGCTCGGCCTCGGCGGCCTCGGCACCAAGGGCGGCGGTCGCGGCAGCGGCGGCAACGGCTCGATCGACCTCGGCGGTCGCGGCAAGGACACCACCCGCGTCATCCCCGGCAAGACCACCGTCGTCGGCGGTCTCTCGAAGGACGTGATCGCGAAGGTCATCAAGCGCCACCAGAACGAGATCAAGTTTTGCTTCGAGCAGGAACTGCAGAAGAACGCGGATCTGTCGGGCAAGGTCGCCGTGGCCTTCACCATCGACCCGGCCGGCGCGGTGGCCGACGCCAGCGTCGCTGAGACCTCGCTCAACAACAGCAACGCTGAGAACTGCATGCTCTCGCGCATCCGTCGCTGGAAGTTCCCCGAGCCCCAGGGCGGCGGCGTCGTCTCCGTCACCTTCCCCTGGATCTTCAAGCCGGCCGGCAGCGACGAAGGCGGCGAAGAGTAGTCGCTCTCTGTTGGTGAACAGCACTCCGGCGCGGCCCTTCAACAGGTCCGCGCCGTTCGTGTTTTTGGAGTTGAGTTCGTCGGTTCCCTGAGTAAGGTGCCGCGCCTTTCGGCCGCCGTACAGGAGTGTCAAATTGCGGAAGCTTCTCGTCGTTCTGTCTCTGGTGCTGGCCCCCGCTCTCGCGCACGCAGCGACGCCGCCTGAAGGCGTGCCGCTGAAGGTTCGCCGCGGCTTCTTCACCGACGTCGGCATTGGTGGCCTCTTCACCGTCGGCGGCGACAACGGCTACAGCAACCTGCAGACGTTTCTTCAGCTGGGCGCCGGCTACCAGTTCTCTTTCGGCGAGAACGAGAAGTTCGCGGTTCCGATTCAGCTGTCGGTCGGCATCGGCGCCAACGCGGCCAACTGCCACGCCGGCCTGACGAAGGCCGGTGAATGTCTGCAGTCGGACAACTTCACGATGACCTTCCTGGGCGGCAGCGCGGGTTTGCTCGTCAGCCTCTTCGAGCGCTTCTACGTCGGTGGCAAGCTGCTGGTCGGCTACACGCTGCTGGATCCGCCCCCGCAGGCCGACTTCAACGGTGGCGTGCACGCGGGCATCGCGGCCAGCGTCGAGTACGCGACCAACATGGACCACTTCACCATCGGCCTCGATGCCGGCTACCGCATGATCATCGGCGGCGCGAACCTGATGCACCCGGTGCACTTCGTTCTGCGCGTCAAGTACACGTTCTAGCCGAGGGTCAGCAAAACGTCGAAGAAGCGCTGTCGCCGCGATGGCCCCGCCTGTCGTCACGGTGATCGCAGTCGTGGTCGGGCTGTTTCTCCTCCTGCCGTAGCTGTAGAAGCCGCCCATGGATGCCTATGGACTGCACCGGGTGGTGGGCGAGAAGGGTGTGCTTCCTCAGCGGGCGCGCAAGCTCGACCCGTCGTTGCCGCTGCGCGACGGCGAGGTGCTGATCGACGTCGAGAGCCTCAACGTCGACGCCGCTTCGTTCAAGCAGCTCAAGGACACCGCCGGAGGCGACCTCGAGAAGATCTCGCAGGCGATCACCGGCATCGTGCTCGAGCGCGGAAAGATGCAGAACCCCGTCACGGGTTCGGGCGGGATGCTGATCGGCTGCGTGCGTGAGGTCTCGCCGCTGCACCCCGACGCCGCGACGCTCAAGGCCGGCGACCGCATTGCGACGCTGGTGAGCCTCACCCTCACTCCGCTGATCATCAGCAAGGTGAAGGCCGTGCGCGCCGAGATCGATCGCGTCGACATCGAAGGCACCGCGATTCTCTTCGCCAGCGGCATCTACGCGAAGCTGCCGTCAGACCTGCCCGACACGCTGAGCCTCGCCGCGCTCGACGTCGCCGGGGCCCCCGCTTTGATCGCCCGGCACGTGAAGCCGGGAATGACGGTCGCGATGCTCGGCGCCGGGAAAAGCGGCGCGCTGTGTCTCGCCCAGGCCCGCCGCAACCTGAACGGAACCGGCCGGCTGATCGCGATCGACATCTCGCCCAAGGCGCTCGACGCGCTCAAAGGCCTCGGGCTCTGCGACGAGACGATCGTCGTCGACGCGACGAAGGGCATCGAAGTGATGGAGCACGTCGCCAAGGCCACCGGTGGAAAGCTCGCCGACCTCGTCGTCAACGTCGCGTCGGTACCGAACACCGAGATGGCGAGCATCTTGAGTGTCGCGCAGGGCGGCACCGTGATCCTCTTCTCGATGGCGACCAGCTTCACCACCGCCGCGCTGGGCGCCGAAGGCGTCGGCAAAGACGTGACGATGATCATCGGCAACGGGTACGTGCCGGGCCACGCGGAGCTCACGCTGCAGCTGTTGCGCAGTGAGCCGAAGCTGCGGAAGCTGTTCGAAGAAAAGTACGTCTAAATCGACTCGAGGTACGCGACGAGCGCGTCGAGCTCGGCGGGAACCAGGTGGCCGACGTCGCCGTGCGACTTGCCGCCACATTCAGAGAAACGATCTTTCAGCGTCTTCGCGCAGCCATCGTGCATCCACGGGCCGCGCAGCGACACGCCCTTCAGCGACGGCACCTGGAACTCGCCGCCCGTGCCCACGTCGACGGTGGTGTTGTTGGTGAAGTGCGCCCCCGCGTGGCAGCTGCTGCAGCCCACCTTCGTGTCGTTGAAGACCTTCTGGCCGAGGTCGATCGTCGCCTGCGGCGCGGCCGCGGCGACTTTGCGCTGAGGAATGCCGCCCATCCAATCGGACAACGCCGTGACGACGGCCGCCGTCGGCGCCGGGCCGCCCATGCGCCCGACGAACGTCTCGGTCACCACGTCCTGCACCGACTTGAGCTCCCCATTCCAGTGGAAGGGGGCGGTCTCGACCACGCCTCCCGCGAGCGTCTGCGTGCGCACGTCTTTGCGCAGCAACCGCCAGACATGGCCGTCGTCCCCACCTTCGGGGTGACACGAGGCGCACGCGATCGCCTGCGACGTGCCGGCCGCCTGGTGGAAGAGCACGTGCCCTTCGGATTGGGGCGGGTCGCCGTCGAGCAGAATCTGCTGCTGCGTCGGCGCCCCATTTGCGCGGCCCAACACCCAGATCGCCATCGGCGTGCGGGTGTGAACGATGAGGTCGCCCTGCGGGGTGTACGCGACGCCCGTGGCTTCACCCAGCGGTGAGGTGTCGCGGCTGGTCGGAGCGCAGAGGCCGCCCCCCGAGACGCCGACGCTGTTCGCGCCGAGCTGCACCCGCTGCACGAAGCCCGAGCCCGGCTGCGCAACCGAGAGCTCGGTGCCATCGGGCGAGATCGCGACGTCGATCGGCAGCACCCCCGCGATGTCGAACGAGCCCGTCACCTTGCCTTCGTCGGTGATGCTGACTGTGCTGCGCACGATGCCCGAGTTGCACACGTTGGCGTAGTACGCGGGGGCCGGCGGCGCGTTGGGCACTTGAATCGCCGCGATGTCGCCCGACACCTCACGCTGGTGCACCGTCACCACCTGGCCCTTCGGCGTCGCGACGCTGCGCCACGCGACGGCCGGCACGAACGCGGCGGGCCTGCCATCGGCCGACGGCAGGTCGACCGAGGGCAGGGTGACGGTCGCATCGACAGCGCCGGTCGCCGAGATCTGCAGCAGCTGCGCAGATCGAAACGTCGAGACCCACGTCTTGCCCTTCGCCTGCACGACGTCGCGCAGGTCAGCAGCGGGCTTGACCACCGAGCGTTCGCTTCCTTTGAAGGTGACCAGCTCGCCACCGGCGCAGGCGACCTGCAGGGACTTTGCTTCGGGGTTCCAGGTGAGGCCGCGCACTTCGGGGCACGCCTCGGCGACGTCGATCACGGCGAGCTGGCTGGGCGAGACGGTGGCGACCTGGCCTGAGCCCCGCAAGGCGACGCGCAGCTTTCCCGAGCCGTCTTCGACGATGCGCTGGGGCCGGCTTCCTTCGGGCAGTTCGACCTTGCCGTGCAGCGCGCCGGTGCTGAGGTCGACGATCCACACCCGATCATGCTCGGGGTCGGACACCGCAGCAAATCGGCCGCCACTCGCGATCGCCAGCGTTCCACCCGAGAGCTCGACGGCGCGCTGCGGCCGGGTGGTCACCTTCGGCGGTGCCGGCCTCGGCGGGCCGGCCACGAAGTCGCCACAGCCCGAGATCAGCACCGCAGCAGCCAGAAGATGAAAACGCATGGCGCGCACTGTAACGCGCTGAAGGATATACGTGGACGATGCCAGGCCCGTTCATCTCAGACGAGCAGATCGCCCGCGCGCGCCAGTTGGCGCAGGACATCACCGACCCGATCTTCTCACTCATCGACCGCAATACGACCGTCAGCGTCGAACGCACCGTGCTGCGGTGGTTCGGGGTGGATGGGGTGGGGGCAATGGGCGCTCCGCTGGTGAACTTGATGGTCGACCGCCTGCACGCGGCGAAGGTGCTCGATAAGGGCGCCGCCTATTGGTACGGCCGCGCGCTGCACATGGGGGCGCAGAGCCCGCTGGATGCGGTGGAAAGGCTCACGGCCGTGCCGCTGGAAAAGCTGGCTCCGCTGCCGGCCGCGGATGAAGCGCGGCTGAAGGACGAAGTGCGCGCCGAGGCCCGCCATGCCGTCGAAGAGCTCAAGCGCCGGGTGCACGATCGCAATGCGCTGCGCGAAGAGTTTCCGATGTCGGCGACGCCGCACAAGTACGTGATCGTCGCGACCGGCAACATCTTCGACGACGTCGAGCAGGCGCGCGCCGCGGCCCAGGCCGGGGCCGACGTGATCGCCGTCATCCGATCGACCGCGCAGTCGCTGCTGGACTACGTGCCCCACGGAGCGACCACCGAAGGCTACGGCGGCACCTACGCCACCCAGGAAAACTTCCGGATCATGCGCGAGGCGCTGGACGAAGAGTCTCGCAAGCTGAAGCGCTACATCCAGCTCACCAACTATTCGTCGGGCCTCTGCATGGCCGAGATCGCCTTTGCCGCCGCGTGGGAAAGGCTCGACATGCTGCTCAACGACGCGATGTACGGAATCTTGTTCCGCGACATCAACATGCGCCGCACGTTCATCGATCAGTACTTCTCGCGGCGCATCTGCGCGATGGCCGGCATCATCATCAACACCGGCGAAGACAATTACATCACCACCGCCGACGCGTACGACGCCGCGCACACCGTCATCGCAAGCCAGTTCATCAACGAGTGCTTCGCGCGCCGGGCCGGTTTGAAAGACGCCCAGCTCGGCCTCGGCCACAGCTACGAAATCGACCCCTACCGGGAAGAGACGCTGCTGCTCGAGCTGTCGCAGGCGATGCTGGTGCGCCGCTGCTTCCCGAACGCGCCGCTGAAGTACATGCCGCCCACCAAGCACAAAGAGACCGACATCTTCTTCAGCCACGCGTACGACGTGATGGCCGACCTGGTCGCGGTGTGGACGAACCAGGGCATTCAGCTGCTGGGGATGATGACGGAAGCGATGCACACGCCGCTGCTGGCCGACCGTTACGTCGCGCTGAAGTCGGCCTCGTACATTCACCGCGCAGCGCGGGGCATCGACGACGAGTTCGTCGTTCGCGAAGACGGCAAGATCGCCAACCGCGCGCGCTTTGTCTTCGGCGAGGCGCTGAACCTGCTGGAAGAATGTCAGCGCGACGGCATGGTCGCGGCGATTGGCAAGGGCCGGTTTGGCGACGTGAAGCGCGCCGAGACAGGCGGCAAAGGCCTCGAGGGCGTGATCGAAAAGGCGCCCGATTACTTCAACCCGTTTCTCGAAATGCTGGAGGCCAAGTGAACGCCCTGATCCTCACCACTGCGCTGCTGCTGTCTGGCTCGGACGCGCTGAAGACGACGAAGATCAGCGGCCTCACGTTGCGCGCCCCGGCTGAATGGCAGTCGGCGCCGACCGATGTCGGCCGCAAGTGGACGCCGGGCAGCGAAGCCGACCTCGAGATCTCGGTGTGGCCCGTGGATCCGAAGCGCACCCCGCAGGAATGCCTCGATCAGCTCATCGCGAAGCTGCACGAGAACATGGGCACCGACGGGTGGGAACGCACGGTCGTCGGCACGCAGCCGGCGGTGCGCAAGATCACCACCGACTACATCGGCAACGACGAGCGCGCGAAGACCCCCGAGAACAAGGTGACCACCGTGACGACGGTCGGCTGCAACGGGATCACGAAGTGGGTGCTGACGATGTCCTCGGTCAGCTCGAAGTCGCCCCGCTACGGCGCGGTGCTGAAGGCGGTCATCGGCTCGATCGTCTACGGGAAGTGACGCGATGAGCCGCCAACTCATTCGCCCCTACGGCGACCGCCGCGACGACGGCGTCATCCAGATCTCTTTCACGCTGCCCGTGCCCCTGTCGGAAAAGGCAAAGGAAGCGGCCCAGGTCTTCTGCACGAAGATGGGGTTCACCGACGTGAAGGTCGCCGCTGCCGAACGCGCGTCCGACAACTACACGTTCTTCATCGCGTACGTGCACACGGCGATCG
>JAYUXE010001040.1:0-3200 GCA_043753165.1 Archangiaceae bacterium
CTGACGTTCGGCGCGTCGCTGGGTGCGGCGATTCTCAACGTGCTCTTCGGTGTGCCCGTCGCGTGGGTGCTCGCGCGCTACCGCTTCTTCGGACGCTCAGTGATGGATGCGGCGGTCGACCTGCCGTTCGCGCTTCCCACGGCGGTGGCCGGCATCGCGCTGACGGCGGTGTATTCGGAAAACGGCTGGCTCGGGCGGTACCTCGAGCCGATGGGAATTCAGGTCGCGTTCGGACCTTTGGGCGTGATGCTCGCGCTGACCTTCGTCGGCTTCCCCTTCGTCGTGCGCACCGTGCAGCCCGTCATCGAGGACCTCGACCCGCAGGTGGAAGAAGCGGCGGCGGTGCTGGGCGCGTCGCGGCTGCGCACCATCGTGAGCGTGGTGTTGCCGACGCTGTACCCCGCGATTCTCACCGGCTTCGCGCTGTCGTTCGCGCGGGCGCTGGGCGAGTACGGCTCGGTGGTCTTCATCTCGGGCAACATGCCGCTGCGGACGGAAATCGTGCCGCTGCTCATCGTCACCAAGCTCGAGCAATACGACTACGCGGGCGCAACGGCGCTGGCGACCGTGATGCTCACGGCCTCTTTTCTGATTCTGCTGGTCATCAACTCGCTGCAGCGCCGGCGGATTCGAAAGTGAGCGCGCGCATTGGAAGGTTGTCTCCCAGACTTCGGGCGCCGCTGTGGCTGCGCTTCACGATGATTGCCGGCTCGGCCGCGTTTCTCGCGCTGTTCATCGGTGTGCCGCTGCTGGCCGTGTTCGTTCAAGCATTCGAGAAGGGAATCGGCCCGTACGTCGCAGCGCTGACGGACAAAGAGACACTGGCCGCGATTCGCCTCACGCTGCTCACCGCGTTCATCTCGGTCAGCCTCAACGTTGTGTTCGGCGTCGCGGCCGCGTGGGTGATTGCGAAGTACGACTTCTTCGGCAAGGGGCTGTTGAACACGCTCATCGATTTGCCGTTCAGCGTCTCGCCCGTCATCTCGGGCCTCATCTTCGTGCTGTTGTTCGGCAGCCACGGCGTCTTCGGTGAGTTCCTGCAGGCGCACGACATCAAAATCATCTTCGCCGTGCCGGGCATCGTGCTCGCGACGACCTTCGTCACGTTTCCCTTCGTCGCGAAGGAAGTGCTGCCGCTGATGCTGAGCCAGGGCAACGACGCGGAAGAAGCCGCTCTCACGTTGGGAGCGAATGGCTGGCAGGTCTTCACCCTGGTCACGCTGCCCAAAATCAAATGGGGCCTGCTGTACGGCGTCATCCTCTGCAACGCGCGCGCGATGGGCGAGTTCGGGGCCGTGAGCGTCGTCTCGGGCCACGTCCGCGGCCTCACCAACACCGTGCCGCTGCACGTCGAGATTCTCTACAACGAGTACAACTTCGTCGGCGCATTCGCTGTTGCGTCGCTGCTGACCTTCCTCGCGCTCATCACCCTGGGCGTGCGAAAGCTGGTCGAGGCCCGCCAGTGAGCGTCACCGTCTCTGCCTTGAAGAAACGTTTCGCCGCCAGCGACCTGCCGGCCGTGGAAGACGTCGCGTTCACGGCCCCGGCCGGCGCGATTACGTCGCTGCTCGGCCCATCGGGCTCGGGCAAGACGACCGTGCTGCGGATGATTGCGGGGCTCGAGGCGCCGGACTCGGGGTCGGTGCACATCGAGGGCATCGAGTGCACGCACACGCCGGTGCAGAAGCGCGGCGTCGGCTTCGTGTTCCAGGGGTACGCGCTGTTCGAGCACCTCGACGTGCGGAACAACATCGGCTTCGGCTTGAAGATTCAAAAGGCGGCGAACGCGGTCATCGAGGCGCGGGTCGACGAGCTGCTGCTGCTCGTCGGCTTGAAGGACCTCGGCAAGCGGCTGCCGTCCCAGCTTTCCGGCGGTCAGCGCCAACGCGTCGCGTTCGCCCGCGCGCTGGCGACGAGGCCGCGGGTGCTGCTGCTCGACGAGCCTTTCGGCGCGCTGGACACGCGGGTGCGGCTCGAGCTGCGCGACTGGCTGATGGAGCTGAACGCGAAGACGCAGGTGACGACGCTGCTGGTGACGCACGACCAGGACGAAGCCCTCGAGTTGTCGCAGCAGGTCATCGTGATGAACGAAGGCCGGGTCGCGCAGGCCGGCGCGCCGAACCACATCTACGACCACCCCGATTCGCCTTTCATCGCGTCGTTCATCGGCAACGCAAACGTGCTCAAGGGTCAGGTGGGCTCGAGTGGAACAGCCGTGGGCTCGATGGCCGTTTCGACGCCGAGTGGAGCAGCCGATGGCACGGCGGTGAACGCCTACGTGCGGCCCAGCGACGTGAAGCTGTCGAAGGCGGAAGCAGGCGTTTCGTCCGCGCGCATCGAGAACGTGCTTCGCGTTGGCGGAAACGTGCGGGTGAATCTGCGGCTGCCGTCGGATGAAAAGATGACGGTGAACCTGCGGGTGGCCGAGCTCGAGGCGCTGGGCGTCAGAGAAGGCGACCACGTGCTCGTCGACATTGGGGCCGCCAAGGTCTTCGTGGGAGATTACTCGATATGATTTTGCGCTCAGTTCTCGAGTCGGTGGGCTGCACTCCACTGGTCGAGCTGCGGCGCATGGGCGAAGGCCTGCCGGGCCGCATCGCCGCGAAGCTCGAGGCACGCAACCCGGGCGGCAGCGTCAAAGACCGCATCGGCCTCGCGATGATTGAAGCGGCCGAGAAGGACGGAAGGCTGAAGCCCGGCGGGACGCTGATCGAAGCGACCAGCGGTAACACCGGCATCGCGCTCGCGTTCGTCGCCGCGGCCAAGGGCTACAAGCTGGTGGTGATGATGCCCGAGACGATGTCGAAGGAACGCGTGTCGCTGCTGCGCTACCTCGGCGCCGAAGTCATTCTCACGCCGGGCGAGAAGCTGATGCGCGGCGCCGTCGATGCGGCGGCCGAACGCGCAGCGGGCACGAAAGGCGCGGTGAGCCTGAACCAGTTCACCAATTTCGCGAACCCCGAGGTGCACCGGAAGACGACGGCGCCCGAGCTGTGGCAACAGACCGACGGGCTCATCGACATCTTCGTCGCGGGCGTCGGCACGGGCGGGACGATTACGGGCGTCGGTGAAGAGCTGAAGAAGCGTCGTCCCGGGGTGAAGATTGTCGCGGTCGAGCCGGCGCGGTGCGCGGTGTTGTCGGGCGGCATTCCGGCGCATCACTTGATTCAAGGCATCGGCGCGGGCTTCGTGCCGCAGAT
>JAYUXE010001041.1:0-3199 GCA_043753165.1 Archangiaceae bacterium
ACCTTCTTGCGAATCGCTTCCTTCGCCACATCCGTGCCGAAGAATTCCCACGCGACCTCGTCGACGTTGGCCAGGTGCGTGCCTGCGAACTCTTCGAACTGGTCGGCCTCGAGCCGCTGCCGCGCGAGCTCACCATACCTGTCCAACTTTTCGGCGTACGGCAGGGGCAGCCGGGCGATGTCGTAGAAGGGTTCCCAGTCGAACGCCTTGCGCATCTTCCGCTTCGTCGTCGCGCAGTAAATCGACCACTTCAGGTACGCCTTCACCATCCACGGGAAGTGGTAGTGCAGCGACGTCACCTGCGAGTCGGGGCAGGGGTTCGCGAAGTCGATGGGGTACCAGGTGCCTTCTTTGCGCAGCGCCTCGCACGAGTTGAATTCCCAACCGAAGAACGCGTTGATGGTCAGCGTCGTGTCGCGCAGCACCTTCAAGTCCGCGTCCGAGACGAAGTTGCGCTGCATCGTGTACCGGTCGTGCAGCGGCGCATCGGGGTCGTAGAGCACCGACGTCGTCTGCGGCCCGAAGCCAATCGTGCGCACGAAACGATCGTACGGCTCGACCGCCTTCTGCAGATGCATCAGCGCCTTGCCCGATTCTTCGTACGCCTTGCGAAGCGCCGCCTCGTCCTTGATGCGGCTGACCCCTTTCCACCCGCCGCCGTCGTACGGCTTCATGAACATCGGGTAGCCGATCTTCCTGCCGACCTCGCCCAGGTCGAACAGCTTCGCGTACTGACGCAGCGTCACTTTCAGGTCGGGCAATTCTTCGTACGACTTCGGGGGCACCATCCACGTCTCGGGAATCGGCATGCCCAGCGCCGTCATCGCGGCGTAGCTGGTGTGCTTTTCCATCGATTGCACGGCCCACGGGTTGTTGAAGACGTAGAGCCCGTCCATCAACACGCCCTTCTTGATCCACTCGCGGGTCGAGCCGTACCAGTGCGTGAGGCGGTCGACGACGACGTCGTATTTCACCGCCTGCTTCATCGCGAACGGCTCGATGGTGACGCGTTCGACGTTGAAGCCGACGGTGTCCCCCTTCCACGGAATGGAAAGCTTCAGCCGCTTCATGATCTCTTCGAAGCAGATGGGCCAACAGATGTCAGCGCCCAGCGACAGGCCGATGTTTCGAGTGACAGACGCCACGTTCAGAGCCCCCTTCGAGCTTTCATTCGTAAACCATCATCAGTGGACCCGGGAAGAGCCACGACAGCCCTTCACGCAGGCGATCGCGCCAGTTTTCCCAGTTGTGACCATCGCGCGCTTCGACGTACTTGAGCTCGATGCCCGTCGCCTGCAGCATCGGCACCAGCGACCGGTTCTCGTAGATCAACGACTCGTGCATGCCGCAGCTGACGAACATCTTCTCGGCCATCAGCACCGGCGACGCGCGGAAGCTGTTCATGAACGCGATGATCGGCTCGAACAACGGCCCGCGCTTGTTCTGCGTACCGATGTCGTTGAACGCGAAGCTGCCCGACTGCAGCAACAGGCGGCCATAGAACTTGGGGTAACGACAGGCGGTGGTCAGCGATGCGACGGCGCCGAAGCTGGCGCCCATGAGCGCGCGGGTGCGGGACGTGCCGATGAGAGGCAGCCGGGCCTCGAGATCGGGAATCACTTCTTCGGTGACGAACTTCGCG
Source organism: Archangiaceae bacterium (assembly GCA_043753165.1). Taxonomy (GTDB): domain Bacteria; phylum Myxococcota; class Myxococcia; order Myxococcales; family Myxococcaceae; genus JAGSPQ01. The sequence continues at coordinate 1,643 of JAYUXE010001041.1, forward strand.
TGGCGTTCGTCGTCGGCGTACTCGCCCAGCCGGTTGGCTGAGCTGCTGAACGCGACGATCATCTGCGGGATCTCGAGTCGGTGAATCAGGTTGTCGAGCACGATCTTGAGGTTCGCAAACCGCATGTAGTCGTGGCCGTCGTGCACGAACAGCAGCGGGTAGCGCCGCGTCTTCCGGTACCGCGCGGGAAGGTAGACGCTCAAGGGGCGAATCTCGTTGAAGACCTTGCTCTTCACCACCCAGTCTTCGAGCACGCCTGCCCGCGCTTCGGGGTCGTGGTTCGCCCACTCGGGCACTTCGTAGCCTTCACCGTGCGCAACCGAGTTCGCCCCGAATGGGTCTCGCGCGCGGAAGGGGTTCAAGGGATCTTCAATCCACCTGCCCGTGCCCGCGTTGACGATCTCGAGCTTGTATTCGACGCGCGATCGCGGCGGGATCTCGAGGGTCAGGAACCAGAAGTCGGTGTTGGCGATGCGGTGCAGGTTCTGCGAGTTCGGCAGGCCGTAGACCCAGCTCTTCAAGTGCACGGCCTCGGCGTGGCCGCGAAAGACGAAGGTGACCTTGCCGCCCTCGACGATGGGGAAGACGCGGCCCTTCATGAACGCGTCGATGGCGGCGTTGTCGGGCTTGCTCGCTTTCAGCGTGTCGACGGCCAGCGTCACGACGTCCACACCGGAGTCACCGTGCCGTCTGTCTTCAGCCACTGCGTGCCGACGGCGCCGAACCACTTCCGCTTCGAGAACATCACGTACTCGCCGTGATCGAACGCGATGCAGCGGTTCGGCGAATTGCGGCGCGCGAGCCACCCGACGCGCAGCGGGTTGTCGAGCTGCAGCCGCATCTTCGGGTTCGGCAGCGGAAGAATGCCGTGGTGCAGGCCCAGGCCTTCGTCCATCACTTCGCTCACGCCGCGCCCCTGCGGAGGCGTCTCATGAAAGAGGACGACCTGGTCACCTGTCACCATCGCTCCGGCAGACCAGGCGACGAGCAGCTGGTCGTCGAGAAGCTCGGCGATGCCGAACATGCGCAGGCGGTTCAGCAGCACCGCGACGTGGCCGCCGGCGATGACGACCACCTTCGTGCTGCGAAGGATGTTGGCGATCTCTTCGCGGTGCCGGGCGATCGATTCCCGCTCGGTCTGCTTGGCGAGGTGCTCGAACTCTTCGCGCGCTTCGCGGCAGTGCTGCAGGTGGGCGAGGTCGCAGTTGCGAATGCTTTCGATCGAGACGCGCGCTTCGTCTTCTTCGAACGCGCTGCCGGCCGCGAGCCGCGCGATGTCGAGCGCCGCGTCGCCGAACCGGTTGATGCGGTACCGGTAGTATTCCTGCCGTTGGCGCAGCTTGTCCTGCTTCGCGCGGTGCATCTTGCGGTACTCGAGATCGGTGGTGAACACCTGCTCGCCGCGTTGGTACAGGTTCAAGTTCAGCGTCTTTTTTCCCAGCAGATCGTGAAGCTCGGCGTCCTGGTCTTCGCGTTCCTGCCAGCCGGCGGTAATCAGCGCGACGCGTGCATCGAGCGCGAGAGCCTGCACCACCGTCTTCACCGACGAGATGACGT
>JAYUXE010001042.1:0-3199 GCA_043753165.1 Archangiaceae bacterium
GCGACGATGAAACCGTGCCGGTCGACCGCCCCAACCTTTCGAAGGACTACCTCGATGGCAGCGCCCCCGAAGAATGGATTCCGCTGCGCGGCGCCGAGTTCTACGCCGAGAAGAAGATCACCCTCATCACCGGCATCGAAGTCACTGCGATCGACCCCGCGAAGCACAGCGTCACGCTGAAAGACGGCCGCGCCCTGGAATACGGCGCCCTGCTGCTCGCCACGGGCGCGACCCCGATTCGGCTCGACCTCCCCGGCTCGAACCTGCCGCACGTCTTCACGCTTCGCACGCTGGGCGATTCGCGGAAGATCGCGGCGTTGGTGAAAGACAAGAAGCGCGTCGTCGTGATCGGCGCCAGCTTCATCGGGCTCGAAGCCGCCGCGTCGATGCGGAAGCGCGGCGTCGAGGTGAACGTGGTCGCTCCGGAGGCGTTGCCGCTGGAAAAGGTGTTGGGCCCGCAGCTCGGCACGTTCCTCAAAGGCCTGCACGAAGAGAAGGGCGTGAAGTTCAACCTCGGCCGCAAACCCGCGTCGATCACCGCGACGGAAGTCGTGCTCGATGACGGCACCCGGATTCTCGCCGACGCCGTCATCATGGGCGTCGGCGTTCGCCCCAACACTGCGCTGGCGGAAGCCGCAGGTTTGAAGACCGACAAGGGCGTGGTGGTCGACGCGCAGCTTCGCACCAGCGCCGCCGACGTCTGGGCCGCCGGGGACATCGCGCGCGTCGGTGGCGTCCGCATCGAGCATTGGGTGGTCGCGCAGCGCCAGGGCCAGACGGCCGCACGCAACATCCTCGGCCAGAAAGAGGACTACCGCGCGGTGCCCTTCTTCTGGAGCCAGCACTACGACGTCCCCATCAACTACTCGGGCCACGCCGAAGCCTTCGACGCGATCGACGTCGCCGGCAGCATCAGCGATCGCAACTGCCTCGTCGCCTACCGCAGCAAGGGCCGCATCACCGCCCTCGCCAGCATCTACCGCGACCGCGACAGCCTGCTCGCCGAAGACGCGTTCGCCCGCGATGACCAGGCCGCGCTCGAGAAGCTGCTGAACGAAGCGCGCTGAAGGAAACCCAGAGCCCCTCGCGTATCAGGACGCCGCGATTCGCGCCTCCAGCTGGCGCCGCGTCTTCTTCAGCGCGTTCGCGATCACGCGTTCGGCCGGCAGCTGCGTGCGGTACTCGGCCGCGAGCACTTTGTTCGGCAACCCATCGAGTGCGTACTTCACCACCGCCTCTTCCTTCGACGTGCAGAGGATCAGCCCGATGGGCGGGTTCTCGCCGGGCACCACCCAGTGCTCGCGCGCGTAGTTCAGGTACAGGTGCATCTGCCCTGCGTCTGCGTGGGTGAATTGCCCGAGCTTCAGGTCGATCACCACCAGGCACCGCAGCCTGCGATGAAAGAAGACGAGGTCGACCCGGAACCACTGACTGCCCACGCGCAGCCGCCGCTGCCGCCCGATGAAGCTGAAGTCACCGCCGAGCTCCAACAGAAACGCCTCGAGCTGCACGATCAACGCGCCCTCGAGCTCGTTCTCTGAGTACTCGTCTTTGAGCGACAGGAACTCGAGCACGAACGGATCTTTCAGCTGCTCTTCCGGCGAGGCGGTGTCCTTGCCCGTCTTCGATTGAAGCGCGGCCTTGTTCTTCGACAGCAGGGTCCTTTCGTGGAACTGGGTGTCGATCTGCCGTTCGAGCTGGCGCACCGTCCACCCGCCGCGAAGGGCCTCGACCTCGTAGAAGTCCCGCGCCAACGGCTTGCGCACGCGCCGCACCAACAGCACGTAGTGCGACCACGAGAGCAGGAAGCGCCCGCGCAGCGTCGATTTCCGAGACGCCGTCTCGGAAATTTCGCGCGAGGGGTACGCCAGGTAGAACAGCCGCGCGGTCTCGAGGTTGTCGGCCGAGAAGCCGCGCCCGAACCGCTGGCTCAGGTCGGCCGACAATCGAACGAGCAGGGCTTCGCCGTACCCAGCGCGGGCTGCTCCGCGTTGCTCGTGCACCACCACCCGGCGTCCGATTTCCCAGTACGACTCGGTCATCACCGAGTTGACCTTTCGAACGACGTTCAGCCGCGCGTCTTGAATGAAGCGCACGACGTCGGCGAGCACTGCGTCGTAGCCATGACTCTTTCCCATGGCCGGCGTTCTACAGGCGGGGTCTGACACGCCCGCGGGGCCGGCACGCAGCCTCGCGAAATCACTTCGAACCCACACATTTCGGCGGCGATCCAACGGGCGTCGGGCCAAACAACTTTTCCCATTCCGCGCGATCGTGCGCCGGCAGAATCTGCACGTCGGGCGCGTTCGCGTGCAGCTCGACCAGCTTCGCCACCTGGAAGTCCGTCGCCTCGGCATCCTGATCCGTCAGCGCGCGCATCAGCCTTCCCTTCGGCACGTGCCGGTCAATCGACTCGCGCAGGTTGATCAGATCGCCGACGTGCACGACGCGATGCCCGGGAAGATTCACGAACGTCGCCACGCTGCCGGGCGTGTGGCCGAACGTCGGCACGATCACCACCGAGCCATCGCCGAACACGTCGTGGCTCGAGCCGTAGGTGAGGTACGGGCCCGACTCGAACGAAAGGCCGACCATTCGCCCCTTCACCGCGCGCGCCTGGGCTGGAATCACCACGCCGCGATCGTCGGACTCGATGAACGCCACCTCTTCCGCCGCGAGCCACACCGGCACCTTCGGCAGCTGCTCGACCCCACCCAGGTGATCCGGGTGCGCGTGCGAGATGATGATCGCCCGAAGGTCGACTGCCCCCAGTGACTCGAGCATCTGCCGAAGGTTTCCACGCGTCCGGTTGCGGCCCGCCGTCTGCCCGAAGACGAAGCGCCGCCACGCCCCGAGCTCGGCCTTCTCTTCTTCCGCATGCACCGAGAACCCGCTGTCGATCAGCAGGTCGCCCTTCGGGTGCCGCACCAGCAGCGCCGACGTCGTCGCCTGCCACACGTCGGTCGTCGTTCGCCCAGACGCCCCGAACGCCCCCGGGCCCTGCGTGCCTGCCGTCTCGAGCCAACACAGCTGCATCGGCACCGTCGCCTCGCGCACCGGCGTCACCTTCGTCGGCGGCAACACCGGCAACGACACGCACGACATCGGCACCGACACGCACGCCACGGCCGCCACGATCAGGAATGCTTTCTTTTTCATGCCGCTACATTGCGGTCGCGCAGCCCATTCAGCCGTTGAA
>JAYUXE010001043.1:0-7451 GCA_043753165.1 Archangiaceae bacterium
AGAGCCATCGCCGACAAGGGCGGGGTGGTGGGCATCATCTTCGCGCCCATCTACCTGGGCGGCCGGACGTTCGCGGACGTGGCCCGGCACTTCGAGCACGCGATCAACGTGATGGGCGAAGACGCGGTGGGGCTGGGCAGTGACTTCGACGGCATGGTGGCGCTGCCGCAAGGGATGAAAGACGTGCGCGACCTGCCGAAGCTCACCCAGGTGTTGCTGGACCGCGGGCATTCGGTCGAGCGCGTGCAGAAGCTGCTCGGGGGAAACTTCCGGCGGTTCTTCGGCGAAGTGCTTTGACAGATCGCGGCATCAGCGCCGATAGTCCGCGCGCTTCTGGCCCGATTTCCCCACGGTAAAAACACGATGCGCCGTCTCGCAATTCTCGCCCTGGCTTCGTCGATCTCGCTCTTCGCCTGCGGTGGCGCCTCGGAAGGCGGAAGCTGCAAGACGAACGGGTTCCTCTGTGCCGACTCGACCGCTGCGCTCGAATGCCGCGGCAGCCTCTGGGTCAAGCTGCCGTGCAAAGGCGCCAACGGCTGCAAGCAGGCCGGCGACGTCGTCAGCTGCGACATGAGCGGCAACGTCGAAGGCGATGCCTGTGCGTCCAGCGCTCAGGGCAAAGGCCTTTGCACCTCCGACGGCAAGGGCACGCTCGAGTGCCGCTTCCCGGAAGGCGTGCTGAAGAAGACGAACACGTGCCGCACCTGCACCGTGACGGGCGATCAAGTCACCTGCACGCCGTAGCTTCTACTCTCCCCACAAACGTCGCGAGCTCCAGCTCGATCGCTTCGAACGGCTCGAGTCGAACGCGCTCGTTGCCGGTTGCGCTGACTTGCAGCACCCACTTCCCGTCGCGACACCGGAACGCCTGCAGCGACCGTTGAATGGGGTCGATGATCCAGGCGAACTCGACGCCGGCGGTGGCGTACGCAGGCAGCTTGAACTGAAGGTCGACCCGCGCGGTCGAAGGTGCCAACACTTCGCAGGGCCAGTCGGGCGCTTCGACGAACGCAGCAGTCTGGGGCAGCACCGGGAGGCGTGATCGTTTCCAGCCCGCCAGGTCGGGGACGAGGACGTCGTCGGCGAGGTGAAGCTCCGGCTCGTAAAGAATCCACCAGCCGCCCGGACCTCCGCGCCCGCGGTGAAAGGGGCCAAGCTCGATTCCGAGACAGGACGCAGCCAGCGCGTGAGGAATTGCGGGCCGCGGCGAGACGAAGAGCTCGCCCCTGACGATCTCTCCAACGACCTGCGCAGGCAGGTCCTCGAGATCGGCGAACGTCGCCGGGCGCTTGATGACCGCGGACATTGCGCCAAGGTACTCCGCCCCGCTTCGTTGCCTCCAAGCCGCCATGTCCGCCCCTTGCCTCGCATCCTGCGCGAGAGGGCTCACATGTCGTTTCAGTAGGCGAGAAACTCTGCCAGCGCCGCGTTGAACGCCTCGGGCTTCTCGAGGTTCGACAGGTGCCCCGCGCCTTCGAGCTCGACCCGCCGCGATCCCGCCATCAGCGCCGCGAGCTCACGCGCCTTTGCCGGCGGGGTGATGACGTCTTCCGAGCCCACGACCACCAGCGACGGCCCCGCGAAGCGCGACAGAATCTCCCGGCTGTCGGCCCGGCCCGCCATCGCGCGCGACGCCGCGGCGACCGTCTGCGGATCCACCGATCGCATCATCGCCTCGACGCGGCGCCGCACGTCATCGGGCGCCTTCGCCGCGAGCAGCTTCGGCAGCATCGCCTCGACCAGCGGGCCCAACCCCTTCGTCTCGACCTCGACTGCCGTCGCCTCGCGCTTCGCCTTGCCCGCGTCATCGTCCGCGTTGCTCTGCGTGTCGATGAGCACCAGCCGTTCGATGCGCGAAGGGTCCGCGCGCAGCATCGCCATCGCGATGTAGCCACCCATCGACACGCCGCCCACCGTCACCTGCGAGACCTTCAGCGCGTCCAGCAGCGCGAACGCATCGGCCGCGAAGCCGGCGATGGACAACGCGCCTTCGCCGCGCGCGCTCTGCCCGAAGCCGCGATGATCGGGGACGATCAGCCGCACGCCTTCGGGCACCGCGTCCAGCTGCGGCCAGAAGCTCGAGCCGGTCAGTGGGAAGCCATGCAGCAACAGCACCGGCCGCCCTTCGCCGACGTCGCGGTAGTGGTACGCGCGCCCGTCGATCGGCAGAAAGCTCACAGCCAGCCCCGCTTCCAGAAGTAGCCGAACATCGACACCGGCAGCAGCACGCAGACTGCGATCGAGGTCCACATGAAGCCGGGTTTGCTGAGGGCATCGAAGTTCTGGCCGAAAAACCCAACCATGAACGACAGCGGCATGAAGATGCTCGCAAAGAGCGTCAGCTGCTTCGTGACGTCGTTGGTCTTGTTCGCCACCACCGACAAATAGACGTCCATCGCGTTGCCAATCAGGTCACGCGCGGCGTCGATCTGTTCGTAGAGCCGAACGAGGTGGTCGTAGATGTCGCGGAAGTACAACGACGTGCGTTCCTGCACGTGCGGAATACCGGTTCGCGAAAGCAGACCCACCACGTCGCGCTGGGGCGAGAGCACGCGGCGCACCAGCACCAGGTTGCGCTTGAGGGTGAACGACCGGTGCAGCAGCTCACGGGTCGGGCTCTCGAAGATTTCAGTCTCGAGGTCTTCGAGCTCGTCGTTGAAGCGATCGAGCAGCGGAAAGTTATGATCCACCAGCGCGTCCGCCACCAGGTAGACGACGAAATCAGCACCCCGGCCCAGCGTGCCCACCAGGTCAGAGTCGAGCCGCTGGTGCGCCCTTTCGATCGCCGCGTGCCCTTCGGAATGGACGGTGATCACCCAGTCGGCGCCGAGGAAGAAATGCATCTCGTGCAGCTTCAGATCGGCCACATCGCCCGGGCACGAGAAGCCCTGCAGCACGATGAACATGTGCCCCGGGTACTGCTCGATCTTCGGCCGCTGGTCGAGGTGCAAACAGTCTTCGATCGCCAGCTTGTGCAGGTTGTAGCGAGCGCCCAGCGAATCCAGCACCACTTGCGTGGGCTCGAGCACGTCGATCCACTTGAAGCCTTTGGCGTCCAGCAGCTCTTCGCCCCCTGACTGCCCCTGGCCCGTGGCCGGGTCGAACACTCGCACGCGCATCATGGTCGATGATTGTACGGGCGACAGCTTTCGACGCAACGCAAGCGAAGGGTCCCTGCTAAGACTCGCCGCGCCTTGGCGTCGTCGTTGCCCATGCGGTTGACCGGACTTTTGGACGCCTCGCCCGCCGAGCTGTTCATTCCCCTGCGCGGAGTCTACGAAGCGGCCTCGACGGCGATCGAAGCGCTCGGTGAGCTCGAGCTGATTCGCTACGACGACGCGCCCACCGATGCGTCGGCCGATCTGTCGCTGTGGGAAGAGATGGCGCCGCTGCTCGGGGCCACCATCGCCGCCGTCAACGGCCTGCTGGTCGAAATGGCCGAGCAGTTTCCGGTGGCGCAGATTCCTTCTGACCTCACCTACGCCCGCATCCACCACATCATCCAGGCGACGGCGACCGAGCTGAAGACCGAGGTCAGCCACTTCGGCATGCGCGTGCGCGACCCTTCGGTGGTCGGCGATCGTTGGAACCTCGTCACCGAGCTTCAGACCTTTCGATACAGCACGCGCAACCGCATCGGCAGCATGGTGTTCGAGACCGCCTCGGTGCTGGGCGATTGTCGGCGCCCCGAGGTCGACCCCGGCTACGCCGAAGAGCTCACCCACGCGCTCGCGATTCGCACCGCCACCACCGAGCTTCGCCGCACGCTGAAGTCCCGCCTCAAGTCCATCGCCGCCGCCGAGAACGAAGACGTCGAATGGAATGCGCAGCAGCTCGCGCGCGAGCTCAAAGAGTTCGGCATGGCCAAGGCGTGGGCGTTTCTGCGCGCGCAGGACAAGCGGCAGATTCTCGAGTTCCGGCAGACGATCGAAGGCATCGCGCGCCACGACCTGAAGAAGAAAGAGCTCGCGCTGACGCTGAACCCGTTCGTCGAGTTCGTGATCGCGTTCAAGAACATCAACCAGCGCGAGCTGTTGATGCAGCACGATCGCGAAGTCGTCGCGTCGTGTGGCGTCGCCGTCGAACGCGTGATGACGCTGATCAGCGAAGGGCGCGCCCAGGAATCCGTGATGCACCTCAAGAAGATCCTCGTCTACGCGCGATCGATCTACGGCCGGAACTCCGACTTCGACAACTGGCTGCGCACGATGGGCGAAGGGCAGTTCACGCAGGACGACGTGCCCGCCGCGTGCGAACAGTTCCTCGGTTTGTTGTCCGGTCTGGAGCTGTAGTGCTTGCCGGCCCTCTGCCGCTCGCGAAGGCGCGGCTCGAAGGGGTGCGTGCGGTGTTCGCCGACGTCGACGGCACGCTGACCACCGATGGCCGAATCACCAGCACCGTGCTGGGCGCGATCGAATGGCTGGTCGGGCACCGCGTGGAGGTGGTGCTCGTCAGCGGCCGGCCTTCCTCCTGGGGCGAGTGCTGGATTCGCCAGCTGCCCGTCGCCGCCGTCATCGTCGAGAACGGGGGGATGGCGTGGGTTCGCGATGGCGACCACCTGGAAAAGCACTTCGCGCAGACAGCGGCGGTTCGCGCGAGAAATCGCGTGCGGCTGGGCAGGGTGGTTGCGCTGGCGATGAAGCGCGTGAAGGGCGCGCGGCTGTCGACGGACTCGCTGGGCCGCGAAGTGGATCTCGCCATCGACCATTCGGAAGACGGGCACGTGGGCGTCAAGGGCGTCGACGCGCTCGAGGCGATTCTTCAAGCGCATGGCGTCACTGCCGTTCGTTCGTCGGTGCACGTGAACTGCTGGATTGGGGACTTCGACAAGCGCTCGGCGGTGGCTGCCTTTTTGCGCGAACAGTGGAACGAGAAGCTCGAGGCCACCGATCCGCGTTACGTGTACGTCGGTGATTCCTTCAACGATGCACCGATGTTCGAAGCCTTCTCTTTGTCGGTCGGAGTCGCCAACGTGATGGATGTGATCGATCGACTGGATGCGGCTCCGAAGTTCGTCACCCGGGCGCGCGAGGGCCGCGGGTTCTGCGAGCTCGTCGACGCGATCGCAAGAGCCCAGAAGCGCGGAGACAAGTCATGAGCAGTGCCCTGATTCGTCTGGAACTGAAGCCCGGCCTCGGCCGACACCTGAAGGCGGGCCACCCGTGGGTCTTCAAGCGCGGGCTCGAGAACGTCCCCCGCATTCCTCCCGGCAGCGTCGTCGACCTCACCGAAGGCGGCCGCTTCCAGGCGCGCGGCTACTTCGACCCGCTCTCGGCAATCGCCGTTCGCGTCCTCACCCGCGACCCGTCGGAAGTCATCGACGCCGCCTTCTTCGTGCGCCGCGTGAAGGAATGCTGGGACGCCCGCCACGCGCTCATCGATTTGCGCGACACCGATTCCTTTCGCGTGATTCACGGCGAAGGCGATGGGCTGCCCGGCGTCGTCGTCGATCACTACGCGGGCTGGGCGGTGATGAAGCTGTACTCGGCGGGCCTCACCCCCTACCGGCCTTTGCTGGTCGAAGCGCTGCGCCAGGCGATTCCCGGCCTCAAGGGCATCGTCGGCCGCGACGAAGTGGTGCGCGACGACGACGCCGACGATGAACGCGGCACCGGCAAGATGCTGTGGGGCACCGAAGCGCCCGAGACAGTCACCATCCTCGAGCGCGGCGTGAAGTTCAGCGTCGACGTCTACCGCGGTCAGAAGACGGGCTTCTTCCTCGACCAGCGCGAGAACCGGGCGTTGTTGCAGAGGCTCGGCAAAAACCGCGACGTCCTCAACTGCTTCTGCTTCTCGGGCGGCTTCTCGGTGAACGCCGCGCTGGGTGGGGCGAAGTCCGTCTTCTCGGTCGACCAGGACGAGGACGCGATCGCGCTTGCCAGCAGCAACTTCGCGCTCAATGGGCTCGACCCGGCGAAGTACGACTTTCTGGCGGCCGACGTGTTCGCGCTGCTCGACTCGTTCAAGCAGGAAGGTCGAACGTTCGACCTGATTATCCTCGACCCGCCCGCGTTCGCGAAGAGCCAGAAAGACGTGCAGGCCGCGCTCGATGGGTACACGTCGCTGAACCGCCAGGCGCTGAAGCTGCTGCGCGACGACGGCCTGTTGATTACGTCCAGCTGCTCGGCGCGCGTCACCCAGGAAGCCTTCATGCAGGCGATCAAAGAGGCGGCCTTCAACGCCGACACCGAGCTCGCCCTCGTCGAAGAGCGCTACCAGCCGCCCGATCACCCCGTTCGGCTGCAGTTCCCCGAAGGCCGGTATCTGAAGTTCCTGGTGTTCCGGAAAATCGCCACCTGATGGTCAGCCCGGGCCAGTTCCTCGAACGCCCGACGCTGATCCCTGTCGGCGAGCACGTGATGGAAGGCGTGTCGCACCGGGGCCGTTTGTCGCCCCTGTTGCTCGTCTTGTCTCCGCCCCCGAACGAAGGCGGCATGGACCACATCGTCGGCGCCGAGCTCGCCTTCGCCGCATCCAACGCAGGCTTTCCAACGCTGCGCTTCAACTACCGCGGCGTCGGAGCGAGCCAGGGCACCCGCGGCTCCAACCTGCTCGAAGACGCGCTCGCCGCGCTCGAGGTCGCAACCGACAACGCCCGCGGTGGCCCCGTGCTCGTCGCCAGCATCAACGGGGCCGACGGCCTCGCACTGAAGTTGCTCGCCCTCAAGCCCGACCTCGTGCCCGCCGTCTGTCTCATCAGCCCTTCGACCACCGGCCCTTCCGACTGGTCGGAGCCCGTGTGGGTGGTGGTGGGCGAGCACGACGCCGCGCAGTTAAAAAGCGGGGTTGGCCGGGTCGACATCATCCCTTCGGCCGATCGCGCCTTCCAGCGGGGTCTGCCTAGGGTGGGCAAAGCGGTGGTCGCCTGTCTCACCGAAGCAGCAAGGTCGCGGAAACACTAAACTGTGCAGGGTTAACGGAACTTCACCCTGCGAAACGGAATCGCCGGAAGGATCCAATCGTTGGCCCATGCGTTCGTAGTGGAAAAACAAGGGAGCCCCATGACCCGTTCTGCCGCCGTCCTCATCAGCGCCACCTTTCTCTTCGCCTGCTCCAAAGAACAGGACGCGGTGGCGTTCACTCCGAACGATCTGACGCGCCCCGCTTTCACCGTCGACGAGCTGCCCGACGATGCGGCCGCCCACGTTCCGGGGGCGATCGTCGTCGACTTCAAGGACGGCACGACCAAGGCGCAGTTCGACGCCCTCGAGCAGCAGTGGGGCATCGACCTCGAGCTCGCGGACGAAGAAGAAGGCAAGGACAGCGCGATCACGGTCGCGACGGGCGTCAATGAAGAAGACGAAGAGGCCCTGCTCGAGCAGATTCGCCAGAACGCCGACGTCGAGGCCGCCGAGCCGCTGATGAAGCTGTCGGCCAGCTTTGCCCCCAACGATCCCGACTACAGCAAGCAGTGGAACCTGCAGATGATCAACATGCCGAAGGCCTGGGAC
>JAYUXE010001044.1:0-7451 GCA_043753165.1 Archangiaceae bacterium
TTGATCCGCACCGTGAACGCCGAGGCGGCCGTCTGCCGCGGGCTTCGCGTGGCGGTACCTTCGAAGCCGGCGGCGAAAGACGCAGCCACGGAACCCGGCGACGAGGCTCGACGGGATGAACAGCGGCCTGTCTCGACGCGTGCGAGGAGTTCGGTTGTCGCGAGGCTCTCGCCGCTTCAGTTGATGCACGACCGCGCGATCGGCGCCGAGGTGTTGTTGTTTGGCCGGCACTCGCGCACCGACGGCGGCGGCCGCACCACCACGTAGATTGTCGCCATCCCCGAGAGCACGTCGGCATCCGTCACCGAGACGACCAACCGTTCGCCCTGCGCCGGCCCCAGCGTCCGCGTCGTCGTCGCGGTGCCGAGCAGCGTCCCCGACCCAGGCGCCCCCTTCATCAAGTCCACCGGAATTCCCGGAGGCAGCGGCGCCTCGCCCAGGTTCCGCACCTGCACGCGAATCTGCTGGCCCGCCTCGCACGCGCGCTCGACGCTGCCCACCACGTCCGACGCCGAGAACTCGGAGCCCGGCTGCTTGTTCTGCCGAAAATTGTTCAGCCCCGGCTGCAGCCAGTTCGTCTTCAGCACCGTTGGCACCGTGCCGTCTTCCTCGATGTTCGTCACCGAGTACGCGTGCTGGTTCCACACGCGCCGCGTGCGCACCCAGTTGTTGTCCATCGCGCTGAACACGCGCACGCCCGACTTCCGCGAGCCGTCGGCGCAGGCGAACGCGTACGCATTCGAGACCACCACGATGTCGGCTTGCCCGTCGTTGTCGATGTCGGCCACCACCGGCAGCTCGATCAACGTGCCGCTGGTGTTGCACGTGGTGAACCGGTCGTTGCCCGTCGCGCTCTCGTAGATGTGCAGCGAGATTTCGTCGGCGTACACGGCCTCGGTCTTCCCATCGCCATCGAAGTCGAACAGCGCACTGCCCGTCGCCGCCGACGAACAGTCGCGCGTCGGCCGCGTCCACAAGAACGTCGCCGCGTTCGCCACCATCGGGTCCATCAACTTCTTGCCGTCGAGCACCGCGTAGCCCACGCCCCCGGCGAGCGCGACGTCGGGGAAGCTGTCGTTGTTGAAGTCACCGACGGTCGGGGGCCCGCCGCCGCCCACCGCTCCGGCGCTGCCGGCCGGGCACAACGTCGGGTCGAGTGTGCCGTTGATGTCGAGCCCCGTGCGCACGATCTTCGCCTTCCCTGGCGACGCCGGGTCGTACTGCCAAATGGTGAGGGTGTGCGTGCCGGAGTTGACGCCAATCACCTCGGGCTTTCCGTCTTTGTCGAGGTCGGCCACCGCGACGTAGCTCTGCGGCAGGTTCGTGTTCGCAAGCTCGGTGCCGTCGGCCTTCGTAGCGTGCCCGCCCGCCACGATGTCCAGCGGAGGCACCCCGTCCAGATCCGCCACCGTGTTGATCGCCGCCGGCGTCTGCAGCGTCTGTTTGATCGCCCCCGTCTTGCCGTCGACGATCGCGTGCTCGGTGATGACCTCGACCGTGCCGTCGCCTTCGAGGTCGGCCAACGAAGGCTGACCGCACGAGACCGCGGCCGTCCACAAGTCGCCGCCATCTGCCTTCAAAGCGACCAGCGTCCCCGGGCCGCACCCCACCACTTCATTGCCCGGCACGCCGTCGATGTTTCCGGACGCGAGCTGCGAGGCTGCATTGATGATGCCCGCGCGGCTCCATTTCTCGGCGAGCACGCCCGACTTCACCGACAGCGCGTGGACGATGCCGGGCAGGGTGTACGCGCCGCCGGCGAAGGTGACGACGACGATGTCGGGCAGGTCGTTGGCCGTAATCTTCCCATCGCAGTCGTCGTCGTCGAGCTGCGTGACGATTGGCGCCATCATCACGTCCGACGCGAACGGCGACACCGTCTCGTTGCCCCACGAGTACCGTTCGACGGGCTTCAGCTGCTGCAGCGTCGCGGCGAACTGGCAGGCCTCGACGCAGGTGACGCCGGCTCCACCGCCGTCGACGCCACAGACAGGCGGGCGAGGAAGACAGCGGCCCGCTGCCTGGGCTCCCCCGGCGCAGACGCCACCGTCGAACACAATCGGCTGCGCCTGACTGAAGTCGCAGAACGCGCCAGCGCCGCACTCGGAAGAATCGCGGCACGCGCCGCCCGGGCTCACACACGTGTTGAAGGAACAGACGGTCGCCGAAGTGCAGCACTGCGGGCCGCACGCGAACGCCGCCGCGCAGCACGCGTTGCCCGCGCAGATGCCGCCATCGCCGCAGCCGTCGCCATCGGTGCACTTGAAGCCCGCGTCGACGGGCCCCGCGTCCGTCGATGGGCCGCCATCTGTCTTCGCGCCGCCGTCTGTCTTGCCCGCGTCGCTGCCCCCGATGATGACCGTGCCTGCGCAGTTGCAACCACCGAGAACCAACACCGCTGAAACCAGAACGAGGGCGCGCACGCGGGTGACACTAGATACATTGCCGCCGCGATGGCGATGACGGACTTCCAGGTGGTGGTGGGGCTCGAGGTTCACGCGCAGCTGTTGACGCGCAGCAAGCTGTTCTCGACGGCCCCGGCGAAGTTTGGCGAGGAACCGAACAGCCAGACGCAGCCCCTGTGTCTTGGCATGCCTGGCACGCTGCCGGTGTTGAACCAGAAGGTCGTCGAGATGGCGGTGCGCACGGGGCTGTCGCTGGGCTGCACCATCAACGAGGTCAGCCTCTGGGCGCGGAAGCACTACTTCTATCCAGACCTGCCCAAGGGCTATCAGCTGACGCAGTTCGAGCAGCCGATTTGCGAGTGGGGCGCGCTGGCGTTCGAGGTCGACGGCGCCGAGAAGTCGGTGCGCGTGCGCCGCATTCACATGGAAGAGGACGCGGGCAAGAGCATTCACGAAGGCAATGTGTCGCTGGTCGACCTGAACCGCGCGGGGACGCCGCTGCTCGAGATCGTGTCCGAGCCGGATCTGCGCAGCGCGGACGAAGCGGTCGAGTACCTGAAGGCGCTGCGCGAGGTGCTGGTCTACCTGGGCGTCAACGACGGCAACCTCGAAGAAGGCTCGTTTCGATGCGACGCGAACGTGTCGGTGATGCGGAAGACCGACAAGGAATACGGCACGCGCACCGAGCTCAAGAACCTGAACTCGTTTCGCTTCATCAAGCAGGCGATTGATTGGGAATCGGCGCGCCACATGGAAGTCATCGAGAACGGCGGCAAGGTCGCGCAAGAGACGCGCCTGTGGGACCCCGCGCGCAACGAGACGCGTTCGATGCGGTCGAAGGAAGACGCGCACGACTACCGCTATTTTCCCGAGCCTGACCTGCCGCCGTTGACGCTTGCGCAAGGCTTCGTCGATCAGCAGCGCGCGACGCTGCCAGAGCTTCCCCGCGACCGCCGACGGCGCTTCGTCGAGACGCTGAGGCTCACCGAGTACGACGCGCGCATCCTCTGCGCCGACAAGCCGCTGGCCGACTTCTTCGAAGCGACCCTCGCGCACGCGCCCGACGCAAAGAAGCTCGCCAACTGGTTCAACGGTGAGCTGCAGCGGCTGTTCAACGAGTCCGGCACGACCGTCGCGCAGGTGAAGTTCACCGCCGCGCAGCTGGGCGCCTTGATGTCCGACCTCGAGAAGGGCGTCGTCTCGGGCAACGCAGGCAAGGAAGTGCTCGGCGAGCTGTTTCGCACCGGGCGCGACCCGGCCGCCATCATCGAAGAGAAGGGCCTCGGGCAGGTCAGCGACGATGCTGCGATTGAAGGAGCCGTCGACGCGGTGCTTTCGCGCCACCCGGACGAAGCGGCGTTGTTCAAGGCGGGAAAAGTGCAGGTGCTGGGCTTCCTGGTCGGCAACGTGATGAAGGCAATGAAAGGGAAGGGGAACCCGAAGCGCGTCAACGAAGTGCTCAAGAAGAAGCTGAGCTGAGGGTGTTCGCGACGGGATGCACAGGCAGAGCTTCGGCAGGCCGCCTCGGCGGGCGCGAGGTTCGCCAGACACAGTCCATTTGACCGAGAAGGTTCCTCTCGCGACGCCCTGCCTTCTTGCCGCCGTGAAGTGTGCCACGGCAGGGACAGCTGGCCGTCGGCCCCCACCGAATCGAGGACGACGCGGCGACCGGCGGCGGCGGGACCCTGAGCTTTCTTCAGGACGTTTGCACGGGCGACCGCTCTGGGCTGTGGTTCACCGTTTGCACAACCGGAAAGGATGATGCCGATCAAAGCCCGAACCGTCGCCGCCCTCAGTCTGAACCCAAGCACGGCGCCAAAGCGGGCACCGCCCGCCGGCGAGGCGACCGCGGCTGCGCGCGCGCCCGACGTCTTCGTGGCCCGTCAGTTGGTGCAACGCGCCGCAGGGGTCGGGGCCACCGACCCGACCTACGGAGGCAAGTTGACCCCCGTCGCCTCGAACAACTCGGGGGCCTACTTCTTCAAAATCGCGCTGCCCCCGGTAAAAGGGGCGACTGGCATCGCGCTGGCCGGAACCCTGCCGGTGGTGAAGTTCGACCCCAACCGGTTGACCGTTGCCGGGCTGCCCCCGCAAGTCATCGCCGGCGCCCGCCCTGCAACGCGCCCAGCCGAGTTCTACGGGGCGCTGTATGCCTGGGGTGCCGGCAACTCGAGTAACGCGACCGCGCTGCTCAATGGGTTGAAGAACCCTTCCAGTGGGCCACTTGATCGCCCGTCGGTCTACACCGGCGGCAGATGCGGAAAGACCGAGGTCGATGCAGGGTTGTGCACCGCGCTCGTGCTCGACCCCAGCGGAAACCCGACGTTCACCGTAAACCCCGCGATGAATGGCGGGCCGCCGGGCTCGGCCGGCGTGTACTCGATGGGGGGCGACGCGCCGAATCGTCAGCTGATGAACAGCGCAGGGGAAGTGGTCGCGACGGGTGACCAGGCCGTCGCCGGCGCGCTGGGCGAGCTGAAGCTGTGCCCGAACTATGGGTTTCGGCCGTACTACCGGGTTTCCCCGGGAATCCCCTGGGCCAACCCACCCGTTCGGGACGGGACGAACACGTACTTCTTCGGGGGCGACAACTTCACGATGAAGGTCGCCGTCGCCGGCCCGGGCGCGGTCGCCTTGACCGTCGCCAGCGGCAGCAACCGTTACGAGAGTCCCGCGTTCGCCGCGCCCGACTTCGGCACCGGAAAGGACGTCGTGTTCAAGCGAATCAACTCGATCGATCAACGCCGAGAGGTCGTCGACGAGGCCGGTCGGTTGACCACTGCGGGCATCGAGGGCAAGCAGGTGGCTGGCGCGAAGCCTGACCCAGACGTGGCTCAACCCACGACGGCGACCGCGACGGGCGCCGCCTGGACCCAAACTTCAATCGTCGCGCCGCAGATTCCGGCCAATCAGTCCGTCTGGGCGTCCGGCATTCCGGTTTCGAACCCCCGCGGCGCCGAGTTTCCCCTCACGCCCGTTGGGCTGCGCGCGTTCGCCGCCGTTTTCGGCGTCAAGCTCAACGGCACGGTTGAGACGATTGACATCGACCCGCCCGACAAGTGACGCGCCCGAGCTGTTTATTGGCCAGCTACAGAGCCTGCGGCGTCCGGCTGAGCCGTTCGGTCTGGTACCCCTTCTCGCTCAAGCGGGTGAGAATCGCGTCGTAGCGGGCCGCGTCCATCGTCGGAGTGCGGCTGAGGATCCAGAGGTAGTCGCGTCCGGGGTGGCCCACGACCGCGTACTCGTATTCTGGCTCGAGCTCGATGATCCAATAGTCGCCCCAGAAGGGGCGGAAGAAGCTCACTTCGAGCCGGGCGTTGGTCACCGGGTCGACCACCCGGGCGCGGCCAGTGGCGACCTTCAGCTCGCCGTCCACGGTCTCGAGGTGGCACTGGTTGAGGACGTCGATCTGACCGTCTGGCCGAAGAGAATAGGTGGCCGTCGTGGCGGTGCAGCCAAGCTGGAAGCGCTGCGGAAAGCTTGCGATCTCGTACCACTTCCCGAGGTAGCGACCGACGTCGACCCTGTCGACCGTCGTCAAAGGAGCCAGACGAAGCCGTTCGGTCGTCGTCGTGCACCCAGCGAGGGCGATCGCAAGCATCAGCACCACGGGCTTCGGGGTAGTCGGCACCCCGAAGCAGTAGCAACTTGCCCTTTGGTTCGCCGCGTCTCAGCCTGGGTTCAACGCGCCTTTCGGCACCAGCAGCACCACCTCTTTGGCGTCGGAGTAGATGATGGGGGACATCGACTCGTAGTTGTGAGTCACCCGGCCGCCGTCGCGAACGATGCCCATATCGTTGCCGCTCGAGCCGCCGCTGTAATCCCAGCCATGGCGCGTCTGGAAGATGATGGCGCCGCTGGGCACTTTGCCGGCCTTGGCGAGCTTCTCGTACGCGTCGGCCGACATCACCTGGGCCTGCACGGTGCCGTAGTTGCTTTGAATCGTGCGGGGCTTCGAGTCCGCAAACGGCAGCGATTCCCAGTTGCCGGTCTTCAGCAAACGCACCATCGCGCCGCGCGGGTTGTTCGGGTCATCCGACGTCCCGCCCGGGAAGTTGGGGACCCCGAGGCGTTCCATGTTGTTGAGCGTCACAGCGACGCACGTCCCCGTGCGCCCGCTGTCTAACGCGCTGGTGGCCAGGATCTGCAGCGTGCGGTTGTTGGCGTCGACGTTTCCGCTTGCGCGGCTGGCGGCGTACGTCTCGAGGTGCTTGATGGTGAACTCGCCGGCCTGGTCGGGTGCGCCGCCGAGCTTGAGCTGCGCCTTCGCGCGAACCAGGGCCGCGACGCCCTGCGGGCCGAGCTCGTCATTGATGGGACCCTGGTAGAACCCGCCCGCGGCCAGCGCCTTCTTCAGCCGTTCGACCTGCGGCCCGCGCGACCCGGGCTTGAGCACCTCGACTGCGCGCTGGCTGCCGGTGTCGACGTTCTGCAGCGTGCCGGCGTTCAGCGCGGGCAGCGTGGCGGTGGTGCCTCCGGACGACTTGCGCGCAACGGCCGCTTCGAGCGCGCGGCGGGTGTCAGGCCCGACGATGCCATCGGCCGGCACTCCGGAACGCTGCTGAAACTGCTGCACGGCGGCCTGCATTTTCGCGCCGAAATTTCCATCGACGTCCAGCGTCGCGCCCAGGGAATTCAGCGTCTGTTGCAGCGTCTCGACCTCGGGTCCCCTGTCGCCGCGGGCGCTCTGCCGGGAGCTCTCGACGTTGGCCAGGGCCGGCCGTTGGGGCGATGTGCTGCCGGTGTCGAAGGTGCTGGGCGCGGCAACAGCGGGCTGCGAACCCGCAGCCGCAAGGCCTGTCTGCACTGCCTCGGCACGGCGCCGCTGGTCTGCGCGAACACGGCCGATCGAGTTTCCGAGCCCCGGAGCGTCCAGCGCCCCCGAGTCGGTGCGGTACCCGTTCGCGCGCCACTCGACGATTGCGTCGGTCGGGCTTGCTCCGCGGTCGAGCGCGCCCTTCAGCTCGGCGAGCCGCTGGGGGTTCAAGAGCCCATTCGTGCCCCCGTGCACTGCGGGCGCCTGATTCCACGCGTCGAGCGCGTTCG
>JAYUXE010001045.1:0-3189 GCA_043753165.1 Archangiaceae bacterium
AGGAATTCCCTGCCGCCGCCCGCCGCTTTCCGCCAGACCAGCACCGACACGGCGTCGAGCTTCGGCCGATCGACCACGTCGACGCGGTAAGTCGAGGACACCGAGCCGTCGGCGCGCCGGTTCTTCACCCGCAGCCGCCGCACCTGCAAAAAGCCCTCGTCGCACCGCGCGGTGGCCGAAAAGTCCTCGATCACATCCAGGCCCGTCACGTCGATGTCACCCATGCGGGCAGGGCTTTACCAGAAGCAGGCCAGCACATAGGGTCCGCCGCGTTTCATCCCCTGGCCAAGCTCAAAGATGGTGTTCGTGAATCGTTCAACTCGCCTTCCCGCCGTCCTCCTCGCGGCGTCGATGGCCGCATCCTGTCTTCCCGTGCTCGAAGGCCAGCCCACCCAGCTGGCAGGGCAGGAAATCCGACTCACCATTCTCGGCACCACCGACATTCATTCGCGGCTGTTGCCGTACGACTTCGCGCCGCTGAAGACGGACACCGACCTGGGCCTCATCCCCGAAGCCGGCCCGTTCGGTGGCGTCGCGCGGCTCGGCGCCCTGATCAAGCGCGAACGCGCCGGGGCCGATCGCGTCATTCACCTGGACTCGGGCGACAGCTTCCAGGGCGCTCCGATCTTCAACGTGAACTTCGGCGAGGTCGAGTACAAATTCCTTTCGAAGATGCGGCTCGACGCCGCGGTCATCGGCAACCACGAGTTCGACTCGGGCGCGCTGAACTTCACCGTCCAGGCCCGCGACAACGCCACCTTCCCCGTCCTCGCCGCGAACTATTCGTGGGACGACGTGCGCGATCTCAACAGCAACAAGACCGCGCTCTACACCGAGCCCTACACGCTCAAGAACGTGGGCGGCGTGCGCGTCGCCATCATCGGCCTCGCCAACATCAGCTCGCTCAACTCGATCGTGGAAGGCGGCAACTCGCTGCAGGCCACCCCGCTCGAGCAGAACGAAGCGGCCCGTGCGTACGTCGAGCTGCTGAAGCCCGTCGTCGATGTCGTCGCCGTCGTCAGCCACGCCGGCCTCACCGAAGATCAGGATCTGATCCAGGGCTACGAGGCCTATTACGAGTTCGGAAAAATTGGCTACTACCTGAACCGCAAGGACGCGAACCGGTGGGAAATTCTCGAGTGGTTCGGCCCCGAGAATGATCCGACCTCGGTCGTCCGCGTGAAAATTCCCGGGGTCACCGGCGTCGACGTGATCATCGGCGGCCACCTGCACATCGTGCTGAACCCGCCGCAGCAGCTCACCGACCCCACCGGCCGCAAAGTCCTTTTGAGCCACAACGGAGCCTTCGCGAAGTACCTGGGCCGCCTCGATGTCGTCTTGAAGATGCCGCCCGTCGGTGGCGCGCCCGAAGGCGCCGAGATCATCAGCCACGACTACAAGGTCTTCCCCGTCGACGCGCTGTGGTGTTCGCCGGCGATGCACGCCTATTACAGCAGCAAGTTCTGGAGCCCCGGCGCGTTCATCAGCGACCCCCAGGTGCAGGCCGCGATCAAGCAGTGCACGGAGTCCGAAGACAAAGAGACGACGCAGCTGTTGCAGCCGTACATCCTCGACCTCGACTTCAAGCTCTCGCTGACGTCGCTGTTCGCCTACGCCCCGCGCGACATCGCCCGCCGCAACAACTCGACCGGGGGTGACTCGCCGCTGGGCAACGTCGCCGCCGACTCGATGCGCAAGCGCCGCCGCGTCGAAGCCGAAGTCGCCGTCACCAACTCGCTGGGCATTCGCGACAACCTCTACGCCGGCCCGCTGACGCAAGAGTCGATGTTCAACGTGTTCCCCTTCGAGAACACGATCAACATCATGTACCTGTCGGGGCTCGAGATGGAGGAGATGTTCGACTTCATCGCCGACCGTTCGGCGAGCCGCGGCTGTGTGAGCCAGGCGCAGATCTCGGGCGCGCGCTTCACGATGGACTGCGCGCAGGTGCAGCTGAACGACCTTCGCCTCGCGTGCGACCCGGTGAAGAAGGCGTCCGACTGCCCCACCGACGATCGCACCGGCCGCGCGAAGTGGCAGTGCCTGGAAGACGCCTCGGGCGATCGTTGCTGGGCGCACACCGCGACCAACATCGAGATCAACGGCAAGCCGCTCGACGCGTTCTCGACCTACCGCGTCGCCACCAACGACTACATCGCCAAGGGCGGTTCGGGCTTCGTCGTCCTGAAGCGCAACACCACCCGCTTCGAAACCGGCATTCCCCTGCGCGACTCGTTGATTGGGTATTTGCAGAGCTTCTGCAACTGCCAGGACATGCTGGCGGGCAACAAAGACGCCTTCGGCAACGTCATCGGCAAGAACAAGCAGCTGTGCGGAAGCCTGGAAGGGGGGAAGTGGACGATTGCTCCGCAAGAGCTTTCGTTTTGCACGCAGGCCGCCGCGTACGAAGCCAAGCTGACCGAGAAGTTCGAAGGCGCCTGCTCGTGCGTCGACGTCTTCCGCAAGGTCGGCCCGTGCTCGACGCCTGAACGGGTCGGCGCGTGCCTCGCCAGCGTCCCGGCCGGCCCCGCGCTGGGCAAGTGCACCTGCCGCGATGCGCTGAACAGCGACCCCCTGTGCGGCAACGTCACCAACCAGATCCGCTCGTTCTGCGAAAACCCCACCGCGCTTTCGATCGCGGCCGGCACCGAAGACGGCCGCATCTCGCGGAGGGTCAAGTGATGCGTTGGTTCGTTCTTGCAGCCTCGGCCGTCGCCCTCGCGGCGTGCGGCAACATCAAGCCGCCTCCGCCCGCCGCCCTGTCGTCGTTCAAGGTCGAAGCCCGCGGCCTCTACGTCGGAACCGGCGCGTCGCGCACCCTGCTGCCCGTGATCACCTTCTGCGAACAGAAGTACGGCTCGCAGGCGCTCGTGCCGATGGAAGAGCGCGGCACCAAAGCGTGCCCGTACGCGATCGCCCGCGGTGAAATCGAAATCGACCTCACCGCGACCGCGCTCGACATCAGCGGCAACCCGGCCCTCACCTTTGCCGGCCCGGTGAGCTTCCGGGTCGTCCCCGGCGATCTCGCGGGCGGCTACAAGAACCGCTTTGCCATCGCGGCCGCGGGCGTCGTCAACGCAACCATTCGCACCCAGCACCAGTACGGCGCCGTTCGCCTCTGGGCGGAAGACGCGCCGCCGGCGCCGATCTACGACGGCGGCAGTGTGCTGCCCGGCCTGCCCGAAGAGC
>JAYUXE010001046.1:0-7440 GCA_043753165.1 Archangiaceae bacterium
CTGCTGCGCGCGGTGTGGATGCGGCCGGCCTTCGGCGGATAACGCAACCGCACGGTCAGGTTTTGATATAGGCCCGCCATGCCGACTTCTCGAAGGCAGTTTCTGCGGGTCGTTGCGATTGGCGGGGCCTCGACGTTCGCAGGCTGTGGGCGGTCGACGCCGCCAGGTGAGGTCGACGGCGGCTTCGACGGGGGCGTGTTCAAAGACGCTGGATTCCCGGACGCCGGGGCTTCTTTGGACGCAGGCACGACGCCCGACGCAGGAATTCCCGCCGTCGAGAATCCGGAAATCATCACCGAGTCGCCGGCGCTGTTCGGCTTCGGCATCGCAGCCGGCGACGCGCTGGAAGATCGAATCATCCTGCAGACGCGCTACCTCGGCGTCGAGCCGCTGCGGTTGCGCGTGTGGCGAATGGATGGCACCACGTACGCCGAGCTCGTTGCCGACCAGGCGGTCACCGCAGGCGACGGCGGCTTCCTGCAGCTCGACGTGCAGGGTCTTCGCCCGGGCACGAAGTACCGGTACGCATTTCTGCACGGCACCACCGGCCGCAGCCCGATCGGGAAGTTCCGCGCCGCGCTGGGCCCGCTTCAAACCGAGCCGCTGATTTTCGGCGCCTGCTGCTGCACCAACAACTCCATCGCCCCGAAGCCGCTGGCCCGCGCGGCCGAGCGCGACGACCTCGACGCGTTTCTTCTGCTCGGCGACACCTCGTACAACGACGGCGCCGACTCGCTGTCCGAGTACCGCGCGAAGTGGGCGTCGAGCCTGTCGCGCCCCGAGTACCGCTCGCTTCGTTCTTCCGTCGCCGTCGTCGCGACCTGGGACGACCACGAAGTCACCAACGACTTCAACCCCGAGCTGATCAGCGCCTCGAAGCTCGCCACCGCGCGCAGGACGTTCTTCGAATCACTGCCCGTGCGCCGCAACGCGATGGAGTCCGATCGCCTGTGGCGTTCCTTCCGCTGGGGCGGCACCGCCGAGCTCTTCGTTCTCGACGGCCGCGGCGAGCGCAAGCCGTCGTCGCTGCTCAGCATCAACCACATCTACCTCTCGCGCGCGCAGATGGATTGGTTCAAGGCGTCGCTGAAGGCGAGCCCGTGTGTGTTCAAGGTGATCATGAACTCGGTGCCCATCACCGACTTCGGCTTCTCGGCGTTCAACTTCGACAGCTGGCGCGTCTACCAACTGCAGCGCAAAGAGATCCTCGAGTTCATCGAAGACGAAGGCATCGAAGGCGTGCTGTGGGTCTCGGGCGATCACCACTTCGCGAGCTTCGGCACCGTGTCGGCGACCGGCCCCGGCTCGAGCGCGATCGAAGTGCTCGCGGGCCCCGGCGGGCAAAGCGGCAGCGTCCTTCACAAGCTGCTCGCAAAGCCCCGCTTCGAGTACGCGTCCGACACCAACAACTACCTGGCCATTCACCTGCTGCCGGCGACCCGGCAGTACCGCATCGTCTTTCACGACGGCGCCGGCGTGAACCTCTTCGAGAAGACCTTCAGCACCTGAGGCAGCCTACAGGCCGGAACCGCGCGCTACTTTGCGGTCGGCACGGGCTGCGGCGCAGCGATCGGCTGAGGCCCCGGCGTCGTCGCCGTGCGCGCAGCATTCGCGCCCGTGCTGCCTCCGGCGCCCGTGTTCGGAGCCGCTGTCGTGCTGCCTCGGTTCAGCGCGCCGTTGTCTCGCGTGTCGAACGCGCCGGGCTCGGTGTTGCGGCGATCGCCCGTCGTCGCGGTGCCCGTGCCGGTGTTCCCGGTGGTCGCGTTGCCCGTGCCCGTCGTGCCGGTGCCGATGTTGCCCGTGCCTTCATCGCCGGTGCCGCGGTTGCCCGTGGTGCGATTGCCGGTGCCCCGGTTGCCCGTGGTGCGATTGCCCGTGCCTGCGGTTCCGGTGGTGTTCGTGCCCGAGGTGCGATTGCCGGTGCCGCCGGGGACGAAGTCGGTGCCCTGCGCAGTCGAGCCCGCGCCCGTGGCACTGCCAGTCGCCGCGCTACCCTGTGCGACGTTTTGCGTGGTGACGCCGTTGCCGCCGTCACGGCCGGCCGAGTTCAAGTCGACGACGCGCGGACCAAACGCCGGCACGTCGTTGAAGTTGTCGGTGTTGCGGTCGGGCGTCGGCGCGGATTGCGCGAACACGCCAAATGACGCGAGCACGATGGAAGAAAAGAGCACGTTGCGCATGATGGATCCTGGGGTTCGAGTTGCTCTCTCGAAACGCAACATCCAGGCCGCCACCAAAACGCCCCAGCGCGCTACGGCTTCTGAAACGCGAAACAGAACCGGTCGCTGGTGCCGCGCTTTTCTGCCGCAGCATTCGGCGCCGCATTCCAGTCGCGGGTGTCATCCGGGTTCCGCAGAAAGTTTCCTTCAGCGGCGAGCTTGAACCCGACGTTCTCGACATCGGTCTTCACGATCTGCGAGTCGATGCGATGCAGGGTCTGCACGTCCTCGAGGCCCGTGCCTTCGCGCGCGGAAGAATCACAGATGACGTAGCGGCCACCCGGCTTCAGCGCGGTGAAGACGGCGGCGTTCATGCGGCTGCGGTCGGAGTTCTGCCAGACGGTGTCGTGGTAAATCGCGTTGCTCACGACGACGTCGAGATCGCCGACGTCGGTGGGAAACGGATCATCCGTCTCGCGATCCACGCGCACCACGTTGCTGTTCACCGGGCGCTGCAGCCTTTCCGTCCACGGCGCTTCGGCGAACAGCTCGAGCAACCACTTCGGATTTTGCGCGTAGACTTTTCCTTCGGGCCCGACGGCCCGCGCGAGCAGCTCAGTCGTATATCCGCCGCCTGCCACGAGCTCGGCGACGCGCATCCCGGGCTTGAGCTCCAGGAACGCGAGCAGCTCGGCCGGCCTTCGGCCCTTGTCCAGCGCACGATCTGCGTCCGTGCGATCCGCCGCGTTGACGACCAAAACCGACGGCGACGGCGGCGCGTGCGCGCAGCCCGCGAGCATCAACACACTGACCAGGGCAGTTCTCATGGTGCGGAACACTACTTGCTCACCCCGTGCCCATGGACACTCCAAACCCGCTGCCCGTTGTACGAGAACGTCTCGGCGCCGTGATTGGCCGGGCCTGGGCGCCCATGGTTGCGGCAATTGCGCGTGCGAGGCACGCGCGCATGTTTCACCCCGACGGCGATGTCGCAATTGGCCACGCGGTGCCAGAGCTCACCGGCCCCTACACGGCGCTCGGCGCACGACTCGCGGGTCCCATCATGGCGCGCTTCTCTGGAGCCCTGCGCCGCCGCGGCCACGACGGCTTCGACGTCCTCGGCATCGCGCTTCGTTTCCGCGCCGAGAATGAATGGGCCACCGACGTGTTGCCGCATGAGGGCGATCAAGACCTGCTCTTCGCCACGATTCTGAGCCCCTTCACGATGCCGTCGTCGCTCTTCACCACCCAGAGCAAAGACTTCCTTTCGAACCGCTACTACGCCGTCTCTCCGTTCGAGGTCGCCGGCGTCGGACGCCTGAAGTTCCGGCTGTCACCGATGAAGCGCCCGCACCTCACCACTGGCTCGCGCGTGCAGCGGCTCACGCAGGCAGTGGTCGATGGCGACGCGGTATTCCAGCTCGAGGCGCGCCCGGTGTTCCACTGGCCGTGGGTGCCGGTCGCGACGATTTCGTGCGAGCAGCTGCTGGCGGTCGACCAGGTGAAGCTGCGATTCGACCCGTACCAGTCGGACAAGGGCATCGTGCCCAGCGGGCTCATCCACGCGATCCGCCCGTCGGCGTACTCAGCCAGCCAGGCGCAGCGATAGACGGGATTCTGTTGTAGAGACCGGCCCGTGAATATTCAGGGCAAGGTTCTTCTCACAGGTGCCAGTGGTTTCATCGGTGGGCGCCTGCGCGATCGGTTGCTCGCCGACGGCGCGGACGTGTTGAGCATTCGGCGCAAGGGCTCGCCCCCGTCGAAGCAGGGCCGCAGCGTCGAGCTCGACTACGGCGACCTGCCGGCGATCGAGAAGCTGCTCGCCGAAGAAAAGCCAGACGTCGTCCTCCACGTCGCCGGAGCCACGAAAGGCGTCACCTACCGCGACTTCACCAACGCGAACGTGATGCCCACGGTGAACCTGATCAAGGCGGCCGAGTCGAAGCTGCCGGGCCTACAGCGCTTCGTGCTCGTCTCTTCGCTTGCCGCATACGGCCCGTCGGCCATCGACAAGCCGCACGACGAGTCTGCAACGCGCAGCCCGATCGAGTTCTACGGCAAGAGCAAGCTCGAGGCTGAACAGGCGGTCGAAGCGTCGACGCTGAAGTGGACGATCGTGCGGCCGGCGGGTGTCTACGGCCCCGGTGACGCGGACTACTTGAACCTGTTCAAGGAAGTGTCGAAGGGCCGCAACGTCTTCTTCGGAAATCGCGACCGCTACTGGTCGGCGATTTACGTCGACGATCTGATCGACGTCATCTTGCTGGCGACCATCACCCCGGCAGCGATCGGCAAGGGCTACCTGCTGTCGACGGATCAGCACCTCACGTGGGGCGAATTTCAAGCGATGTTGGTCGAGCTCAGCGGCCGCTCGGCGACGACGATCAACCTGCCCGAGGCCTTCGTTGGCGTCGCCGCGTTCTTCGGTGAGCTGATGAGCCGCCTCGATGGCAAGCCGCGGCTCTTCAACAAGCAGAAGGCGATCATGGGCGCGCAGCCGGCGTGGACGTGCTCGGCGACCGCAGCGCGAAAGGACCTGGGGTTCGTCCCGAAGGTCGACATTCGCGACGGCATCACGCGTTCGTTCGCGTGGTACCGCGAGAACAAGTGGCTCTGAAGCTGCAGTAGCCGCCCCGGATGGGGATCCGCCGTTACGGAATTGTCAGTCTGGTGTTGGCGGGTTGTGCAGCGCCCATCGCTCCGCTGTTCGAGGCGCAGCTGGGCGAAGTGCTCGTCGCCTCGTCGCCCGTCGATGCCGGAACGCCAGACGCCGGACTGTCACCGTGCGCAGCGTGTCAGGCGCAGGCCTGCCCGCTGACGTCAACCCACTGCGCGCGCAACTTACGACGCAGGAATGCCGGCCTTCGACACGCTGCGGCAGTGCTCGTTGACGAAATGCGCGACCCAGTGCGCCGGGCTTTAGTTGCCGCAGCACCGGAAGCCCGAACGTGGGCTCGAATACCCCGCGCCGAACTGCTGGTTCCGTCGATAGCAGCGCGCGTGGTCATCCTTCGTGTCCCAGGCGCCGCCCATCAATGCGGCCGTCTCGAGCGTGGTGCCGACCCATTCTTCGACGTTGCCGGTGAGATCGTAGACCCCTGACGTTCCGCTGCAGCCGGGCAGCTCGCCCGTGTAGACGGGCCGGAAGCCTTCGCCGGTCTTGTTGTCCCAGCAGCGATCGGCCTCGTAGTTGTCGCCGTACGGGTACGCGGTACCTTCGATCATGTCGTCTCCGAAGATGCCGTTGCGGTCATCGTCCTTCGCCTCGGCGCCCTGACAAGCGCTCACCCATTCCTGCTCGGTGCAGAGGCGCTTCCCGGCGGCCGCGCACGCATCACGCGCCGCGAACCAGCTCATGCGCGTGGCGGGGATGAGGTGCTTGCCGGAAGTCGCCACGCCGCCGTCCAGCGATGCCTCGAACGTGTCGATGGTGAAGCGCAGAGCCCCGAACGACACGAGCCGCGCCGCCGGAACATCGGCCGGAATTTCGTCGACGCCCGCGTCCATTCGCAGCGCGCTCGCCGCCGACTGCGCGTCGCCGGCCGAATGTCCCAGTGCTTCTTCCAGCGCGCGGGCAATCGCCTCGGCCGAGTTTCCACCGCGGTACAGCGTTCCGTTGATGAAGATGCGCGGCGTGCCGTGAATGGCGAGCTTTCCCCCGAGCTCGGCGTCCGCCCGAATCAGCGGAGTCGCCTGCGCCGCCGAAACACACGCCTCGAACTTCGCCACGTCGACTCCCGCCTGCTGCGCGTACTGCTTCAGGTTCGCCGCTGCCAGCTGGTGCTGGTTCTTGTAGGCGAGGTCGTGAAACGGCCAGAACTTTCCCTGCTCTTGCGCGCACCGGCTCGCGACTGCCGCCGCGCACGCGAACGGGTGCTTCTTGTTCTTCACGACGGGGTTGCACGCCGGGTCTAGCGGGAAGTGCTTGAAGACGAAGAGCACGCGATCGCCGTAGCTCTCGACCACGCGCTTGAGCTCACTGCTCGCGCGCTTGCAGAAGCCGCATTCGAGATCCGCGAACTCGACCACCGCCACCTTCGCGCGCGGATTTCCCTTCCACGCGTCCGTCGCATTCAGCGACATCGTCGCGGGCAGGTTGTCCTCGTTGACGACCTCGTAGCTGCGCGCGGGCAGCGACCTCTTCTCGTCCGACGAGCTCGCCTTTCCACCCGCGGCGAGCGCCGAGGTTCCGGACAGCAGCGATCGTCGGTGAAGCTTCTGCGCGCCGACGACGAGCGCGAGCGCCGCCACCCCAATTCCAACCGCCGTCACGATTCCTCGTCCCGTGGGTCGCGACGGGCCGGCCAGCAGCGACAGCACGAGCACCGACGCGTTCACCGCGTACATGCGCAGGCACCAGCTGCAGACGAACCCGAGCTGGACCTTCGACACATAGAAGAGGACGGCCGACAGAATCGTCACCGCGACGCCCGCGACGACGAGCACGCCCAGCAGGTCGCCGCGCCCGCGAAGGACGAGCAGGGTGAGGACGATGAGGGCGAGGTAGGTGCCGCTGCCGAACGTGGCCAGGGGGATGCCGAGCAGCTCGGACCATTCGCTGGTGTTGACGAGATCGCAGTTCACCGTCGCCGACGCTTCACAGCCGACCAGCGGCCCGTCGGTGCCGTTGCCGTACGCTTGCAGCTCGTGATGCCACGTCATCAGCGCGCCGGCGAAGGCGCCGAACGCGAGCGACAGCAGCAGCACGAACAGCGGCCAGCGCCGCTTCACTTCGCATCCAGCGCGGCGATCAGCTCGGCCAGGCCCTTCTCTGCCGAGAAGCCCGTCTTCCGGAACTTCACCGTGCCGTTCTTGTCGACCATGAACATCGTCGGCATCACCACCACCTCGAACTGCGAGACGACGGACGAGTCGGGGTCGAACGCGATCGGCAACGGCAGCTTCAGCTCTTTCAGAAACTTCTCTGCGGGCGCGCGATCGCGATCGACGTTCACGGCCAGAAACTGCACGTCGCTGCGCTTCGCGGCGAGAACGGCCAACGCGGGCAGCTCTTTCCGGCACGGGCCACACCAGCTCGCCCAGAACGACAGCACCACCGGCCTGCCCTTCAAGGCCGAGAGCTTCGTCGTCTTACCGTCGGCCATCTTCAGCGTGACGTCGGGCGCCGAATGCCCCAGCAGGTCGGCGTCACCCGCCGGGATCATCTCGGGGGCCGCCATCAACAGAATCGCAATGAGGGCGGTCACAGGCATCTCAGCATCAGTAGCGCGAAGGGGGCGGCCAACACACCGCCCATCAGAATCGTCTTCGCCACGGTGGT
>JAYUXE010001047.1:0-3185 GCA_043753165.1 Archangiaceae bacterium
GCGATCGGGAAGTTGAAGGGCACGTCGGACGACCAGATGCACATCGAGCCCGCGGTGAGCGCGAGGACATCGGGGTCGTTCTGACCATCGAAGCTGATCACGTTGATGATGAGCTGCGTCTCGTAGCCGTAGCCTTCGGGGAACAGCGGGCGGCAGCTGCGGTCGACGATGCGGCAGGTCAGCGTCTCTTTTTCAGAGAGGCGACCTTCGCGCTTGAAGAAGCTGCCGGGGATCTTGCCGGCCGCGTAGAGGTTCTCTTTGTACTCGACCGTCAGCGGCATGAAGTCGACGTCCTTCTTCTCGCGCGCGCTGACGATGGTGGCGAGCAACATGGTGTCGCCGTACTTGAGGATGATCGAGCCGTCGGCCTGCTTCGCCATACGGCCGGTTTCGATCGACAACTCGCGGTCGCCGATCATCACGCTTTTCTTCACGAACATGTGTTTCTCCGGTTTGTGGAAAGTGGGCGGAGAAACCAACGACGTTTTGATCCCTGACTGGAACCGCCGAACCGTCGGCGCCTTCAGACAAGAAACAAACCGCGGTGGCTTGCTCCGTTTGCGACAAGGGCGCCGCGGTTTCCCGTGGCGCCCCTTTCGAACAACCGACGGTTACTTACGAATTCCGAGCCCGTCGATGAGCTTCTTGTACCGATTGCCGTCCTTGCCGCGGAGGTAATCGAGCAACCGGCGGCGCTGACCGACCAGCTTCAGCAGACCGCGGCGGCTGTGGTGATCCTTCTTGTGCGTCTTGAAGTGCTCGGTGAGGTGGGTGATGCGCTCGCTGAGCAACGCGACCTGCACTTCAGGCGACCCCGTGTCCTTCTCGTGGGTCTTGAACTGAGTGACGAGCGCGGTCTTACGTTCCGGGTGAACTCCCATGATGCTTCTTCCTTTTATGTCCCGCTCCGATGGGTTGAGACGAAACCACCAACAGTCCGCGGAGGGGAGCAGGCCGGGTGGCGCCGCGCATATAGGCCGCATTGCGCCCGGGGGTCAATTCATCCGCGGGGTTGCTACGCCTGGCCGGACCTTTCGTAGGCGCGAATCACTTCGGCGACCAGCGGGTGGCGAACGACGTCGACGTCGGTGAAGTCGGCGAACGCAAGCCCTTCCACGTTCTCGAGAATCTTCCGGGCATGGGCCAGGCCCGAGACTTTGCCCAGCGGCAGGTCGACCTGGGTCGGGTCGCCGGTGACGACGGCCTTGCTCGAGTAGCCCAGGCGGGTGAGGAACATCTTCATCTGCTCGACGGTGGTGTTCTGCGCCTCGTCGAGAATCGCGAATGCATCGTTCAGCGTGCGGCCGCGCATGAACGCCAGCGGAGCGACCTCGATGGTGCCCTGCTCGATCAGCAGCGCCGCCTTGTCGTCGTCCATCATGTCGTGAAGGGCGTCGTACAGCGGGCGCAGGTACGGGTTCACCTTCTCGGCCAGGTCGCCCGGCAGGAACCCGAGCTTCTCGCCCGCTTCGACGGCAGGGCGGCAAAGGACGATGCGCTTCACTTTGCGCTCGAGCAACTGCGACACGGCCATCGCCATCGCGAGGTACGTCTTGCCGGTGCCCGCGGGCCCGATGCCGAAGACGATGTCGTTGTCCCGAATCAGGTCGACGTACTTTTTCTGCGCGATGCTGCGCGGCGAAATCTGCCGGCCGCCGCTCTTCAAGATGGGGCTCAGCATCACGTCTTTTACGCCGTGGCCTCCCTGGTGGCCCATCACCTTGATGGCCTGCTCGACGTCTTCGCGGTGCAGGGGGTGCCCCGCGCCGTGCATCACCACCAGCTGGCCGAACAAGGCCTGGGCGAAGGCGACGGCGGCGGCTTCACCCGAAATCGTGAGCTCGGCGCCGCGCTGGCCGATGCGCACGCCCAACCGGCGTTCGACGAGCTTGAAGTTTTCGTTCTGCGCGCCCGCGAGCGTCCGGGCGACGTCGTTGTCGGCGAGGTCGAGCTGAATTTGCTTCATCGCAGAGGAGGTAACAGCAGGTAGGCCTGCTTGTCCGTGCGGCGGTAGTAGTAATCGTCCGCCCACGGGTAGTTCAGGTCGTCGGGCGCGAGCAGCTTCGCGTCGACCAGCGCCGCCAGCGTCTCAGGCACCTCGCCCTTCTCGAGCCGGTAGACGCCCAGCGCGGCTTCGATGCGCGAGAGCTGCTGGCGCGAGATGAAGCGCTGCGTCGCCGGGTCATTGTAGGTGGTGGCCGAGTGCCCGACCTTCAGCGCCCCGAAGTCGAGGCGCGTGCCGATGAAGAGAAGGCCTGCGAGCACGAGCATCGTCACCAGCACCCGGCCGACGACGCCGGACGCGCGTTCGGCAAACGTGAGCTCGCCTTCCATCTCGTCTTCGTCCCGGTTGATGGTCGGGACGATGCGCAGGTACTCGAGGTTGACGAGGTTGCTCAGCGCCTTGCACGTCTCGAACTCGCCCAGGCAGCCGAGGTCGATCAGCCTGCGAACGGTGCGCTGGCTGTTGACGAGGTTGTAGAGGCGGCGTTCGCCCTCGCCCACCGACTGGAACTCGCCGCCTTTGCTTTCTTTCTTGTCGCCAAATGCATCGTCGAGCGCGTCGTCGAAGGAATCGGCCTCGAGTGGGGCCGGCGGCAGCTCTTTGAGCTTCTCGAAGGTCAGCGAGTAGCTGGTGATCTTCCGGCGGACCACCGGCCATTCGTCGACCATGCGGAAGCCTTCCATCAACACCGATTCGGCGCGCAGCGGCGCGAACATCGGGTCGACTTCCACGTCGGTCTGCTCGAACTCGTAGCTGCCCGTCTTCCACGAGAACAGCTTGTAGAGCGTCTCGGTGTTCTGCAGCCCGACCATCTGTTTGAACTTCTCGGCGCCGATCACGCCCTGCGAAACGAGCACGTCGCCGAGGCGCTGCAGCGTGCGCTTCTGGGCCAGCAGCGCGAAGTCGAGCTGTTCCTGCTTGATGAGCTCGGCGCGCACGAGCATCGCGCCGATGAGATCCTTCTGCTTCCGGCTGCTGGCCTCGGCACGAACGATGTTGCCGTCCTTGAACGCGATGTGGACTTCCTGGTCTTTCGCCTTCAGGTGCAGCTGGCCCGTCTTCTGCTGCTGGCCGATGAGCTGGAGGATGTCGGCGATGCCGAAGTCCTTGAGTGTTCCTTTCAGGGCCATCGTCTACCCCTGCCTTCGGTAAAGGCCGCGCAGCGAGAACAGATAGACGG
>JAYUXE010001048.1:0-3184 GCA_043753165.1 Archangiaceae bacterium
TTGACGCTGGGCAGCACCACGTTGCCGTACGTCGGCGTATTCAGCCGCGCGTACGACGAGCCGTTGAGCCAGGACGTGCCGAGGTTCTTCGTGGTGACGATGTTCGACGACGCGACCTGGTGAAGATCCATGTTCAGCGCGGTCTTCGAGAAGAAGACGTTGATGTCGCTGTGGAACCACAGGTTGCACTGCGTGCCGGCCTTGTTGAGCCGGAAGCACGAGTCCGTGGCGGGCCCATAGATCTGCTTCACGTACGCGACGAAGAAGAAGACGATCTCTCGATTGCCGTCGATGAGACCCAGCGGCACTTTTCGATCAGATTCGTCGATCGCCTCAGCGGCCGAACGGCCGGGCTTGATCAAGCCCAGTGAGTCGTAGGCGCTGGCCTTGTAGTCGGGCAGGCCGTCGGGCTGGCCCGAGCCGGCTTTGTCGGACGCAGGCAGCAGGCACGCCGGGTACGCCGCCGTCGGGCAGGTGTAGGGGTCGTCATTCGTGGTGAGCAGCGCGAGGTGGCCAATGCCCATGTTGCCATTCAGCGGGTGGCTCGGCTCGAGAAGGTTCGGCAGGTGATCATGAAGGCCGAGGTCCGAGTAGTCGGTGGCCGCCGACGACGCGCTCGTGGTGCCGACGACCGGCAGCATCGAGGGCGCCGGGCTTGGGTAGCCGGCCATGGTGGCGAAACGTCGCGGGCCGGCGGTCGCGCTGAACGTCGGACCCGTCGCGCAGTCCTGCACGGCCAGGTCGGGCTCGGTCAGCGTGTGAACGCCACCATCGTTGCCGACGACGGTGAAGGTACGGCCGGCGCAACGGCGGGTCGTGCCGATGTACGGGCGCGCCTCGGGCCCACTCGGCGGAGCGATGTTGAAGAGATCTTCGTGAAAGTCGGGGATCTCGTTCTTGTTCGCGTCGATCAGCACGTCGTCGTTCGGGTCGCCGGCGTCCTTCAGGTCGACGTACCCGCGGGTGACGAGGTCGTCGTAATAGAACCAGCCGAGCACGTGCGCCGCGCCGTTACCGGCCGAGTCGTTGACGATCATCGCGGTGAGGTTCTGCGCCGCGGGCAGGATGATGCGTTCGGGGTTCAGCGCGTTGAGGTTCGTGTTGAGCCGCAGCTTCGGCGGAGTGTCCGAGGTGAGGATCACGGCCTGCGGGTTGAGCCCGCCGTCGGCAGCGAAGTTTGGCTGACGATTCTGGCTGAGATCGCCATGGCAGAAGGCCAGCGAGCCGCCGTCTTGCGCGAGCGCGGCCTGGGCAGCGAGGAAACCGGCGAGAGCAAACCACTTCATGAGAGCGCCTCGAGACATCAGAAGGTGGTCGACCCGAACTGGATCGCGTTGGAATCGTTGCTGGTGAACGTCTTGTCGCTGCCCTGCCCCTTCTGCGCGCCGTAGCCGGGCGTCGTGGGGACGCCGGCGGTGGTGCGGATGAGCGAACGGATGACGCTGCGAACGGGCATCGCTCCGGGAATGTCGCTGGCGACTTCACCGACCGAGACGAGCCAGATGAGCTTGTTGGTGTCAGCGAGCACCGAGCCGTCGCCGTCGTCGTCGTCGTAGGTGAAGACGCGGTAGCGCACGTTGCGCTGCGTGTTCAACGAGATGGCGGTGCCGTCGGGCGCCTCGAGCTCAGTGGGGTCGACCGAGATTTCGGCCCCGCTGGTTTCGAGCGAATAGTTCGTCCACGGCAGCACATCGAGCAGCTGGTTCGCGGGCAGGCCGGCTTCGCTGGTGAAGCTGCCCAGCGCGTTGAGCGCGGCGGTGTACGTGGGGTCGGCGCCGACGAGGATTCGCATCTTCTCGCGGCCCTCGGAAAGGCCGGCTTCCGCAGCAAAGAAGGCGATGCGTCCGCGGCGCTCGTCGCCCTGCACCGAGCCTTCCGACCGAACGGCAGCCAGCGAGACGAAGACGGCGACGGTGCCGAGCGTGATCACGCCGGTGGCCATCAGCAATGTGCTGCCCCGGCGCTCTGCAAATTTGTGCTTCGAGGTGCCCATTGGAAGAGGTCTTACGCAAGGGCCGTGCTCGCGCGAGGTCAGCAACAACCCGCCGCCACTGCTCGAGAGTCGCGCCGGCCCCGGGGGGTCATCGTTGAATGTGGGTCGATCGATACCTGTGGGTGCCCGTGGTACGCAGCCGCATGGTTCGACGCGCGATGGTGGTGATGCTGGCGCTGGCAGGTTGTGGCGGCGGCAACGAAGGCCCGGTGGACAGCGGACTGCCGAGGTTGCCGGCCCTGAGCTCTGCTGCGCTGGCGACAGAGAAGACGTGGGCCACGAAGAAGCCGCGCGGCGACGAGCCGAACCGATCGCCTCTCGATGCGCGGAACCTTAACTTCCTGCTCGACGCCGGCTTCGGCGACGTGTCGATGGGGCCGGGGTTGCCGGTGGTGACGCTGACGTTCGATGGAGGATCCGCCCCCGCGCCCGGCCCCAACCGCAAGCTCGTCTCGCGGTTCGTGCATCTGGCCGACACGCAGCTGGCCGACGACGAGTCGCCGGGCCGACTGATGACCTTCGACACGATGGGCCCGACGGGCGCCGCGTTCAGGCCGCAGGAAGCGTGGGCGTGCATCGCGCTGAACGCGGCCGTGCGTACGATCAACAAGCTGCACGAGGCCTCACCCGTCGAGTTCGTGGTGTTGGGCGGCGACAATGCAGACAACGCGCAGCAGAACGAGCAGGACTGGTTTCGTCAGGTGCTCGATGGCGCGCCGCGCGTCGAGTGCGACTCGGGCGCCGACAACGATCCCGTGCCAGGCCCCGGCAACGATCCGAAGGACCCGTTCTTCGCCGAAGGCCTGAAGATGCCGTGGCGCTGGGTGACGGGGAATCACGACATCCTGAACCAGGGCAACTTCCCGACGACCTCAGAAACCCAGACGACGTACGTCGGCACGAAGGCGCAGTTCGGCGCGCGCGACTGGTCGAACCCGGGCGCGAAGGTGATGCAAGACATGATGGTGGTGGCCGACATGCGGCGCACCGCGCTCACGCGCGCGAATCTTCTGCAGGGCATCGCCGACACGGGCGACGGTCATGGGCTCAAAGACGCGACGGCGCGCGCCGACGGAAAAGCCTTCTACGCGTTCGACGCCGCCAACGGCCCGCTGCGGATCATCGTCCTCGACACCGCCGCCGAGACCGGTGGAGCGAACGGCGTCCTTCACCGCGCCGACGTCATGGGCC
>JAYUXE010001049.1:0-3184 GCA_043753165.1 Archangiaceae bacterium
AACGTGCCGGCCGCGTTCGCGATCGCTGCCTGCGACGCCGCCATCGAGCCGCTGTCGTCGACGACCCAGAGGAAGTCGACCTTGGCGTTGATGTCCGAGAGGAAGACTTCGCAGGTGGTGGCGGTGAAGTCGCCGAACTGCGCCAGGGCCGAGCCGCCTGCGGTGTCGTCGAGCTGGAAGACGTTGGTGCCCGTGTAGCTGGCGATCGGCACCAGCGCGACGAGGACGACGGCGCGGGTCGGGGTGCGGTGCACGTATTCGACCTGCAGCTTGAAGGGGCCAGTCGAGCCCGCGGCGCCGGCGAGAAGGCCGGTGACGTTGTTGCCGAGGAAAGCCTTCGCGATGTCGTTGATGCGCGTCTTCACGTCGGTCGTGCCGGCCACGTCGTAGGTCGCGCGCACCGACTGGACGAACCCGTCCCACGTGGTGAAGGTCTGGGTCAGCGGCGCAGTCACCGCGCCCGTCGTCTGAATGCGCCCGCGGCCGAACGTCTCTTCCGCCGTCGCGTTCGCGCCCGCGGACGCCTTCGAGAACACGAGCCCGGCAATCTTGGTCGTGGGGTCGAAGAAGATGACGCCCCGCTCGGTCGTCTCGACGAGGCGGCCGACCTCGCTGAAGCCGGGCGCTAAAGCGACCTGCACGTCACCAAAGCCCGACGCCTGAAACACGACGGGCTTCAAGTTCGCGGTCGAGCACGCCTGCTGCGCGGGGCCGGTGCCACCGTCGGGCAGCGTCGTGTCGTTCACCAGCGGGTTCAGCTCGCCCGGGTCGACCTTGCCGTTGTGGTTTCCGTCTTCCGCGCCGTCCTGAATGCCGTCGCCGTCATGGTCGGCGTTGCAGGCGCCCGTCTTGGTGGCGCCGTCGGTGTCGAACACGTTCGCGGTGTACTTGCAGACCAGCGGGTCGGCGCCGGGCATCTGCAGCCCTTCTTCGACGCCATCGGGCAGCCCGTCGCCGTCGGTGTCGAGCTTGAGCGGATCCGTCATGCAGCCCAGGGTGCCCGAGATTTCCTGCGGGTCGGACAAGCCGTCGCAGTCGCTGTCTTTGCGCAGCGGGTTCGATTCGCCAGGGTCGACCTTGCCGTCGTGGTTCTTGTCTTCGGCGCCGTCTTTCAGCGTGTCGCCGTCGGTGTCGTCGCTGGTCGGGTCTGAACGGCTGGCCGGCTCGGCGTCGGCGATGAACTTGTTGCCGCACGCCGCGCTGACGGTGGTGGTGCGCCCCATCTCGACGCCGTCGCGAATGCCGTCGCTGTCGCTGTCGCTGTCGCACGGGTCCGTCTTGTTGTTGCCCGCGTAGAGGGTGTTGTACTCCTCTTGATCCGTCAGGCCGTCGCAGTCGGTGTCGCGCGTGGCGTTGTCGGTCGCGGCGGGGTTACAGCCGGTGACGACGGTGCTGCCACCGCCCGTGCCGCTGCTGCCTCCCGTGCCCGTGCCGCCGCCGGTGCCCGTGTTGCCGCCCGAGCCGGTGCCGCCGCCGGTGTTGCCTCCGGTGCACTTGCCGTTGACGCACATCGAGCCAGTGCCGCACTCGGCGTTCGAGCTGCAGGGAATCGTAATCGGCGCGCCACACGAGCAGGCCGAAACGAAAGCGAAAAGGAACGAGATGAGGATCGCGCGCATCATGAGCGTGGGCCTTTTGAGTTGTTGGCCGGCGACATGCCGGGCGACTGCACCCTTTGACTGCGACCGAACGAGGCGGACCTTAGGCACATTCTGCTTCGAAGAGCACATGCGGAGTGGTGTACCCCTGCGACATCGTCAGCACCTCTCGCACCCGGAAGCCGGCTTTCTCGAGCGCGCTGACAGTCGCGCTTCGAGGCAAGAGCTGCAGGCCTCCGCTGTGTTTCGTGCGGCGCAGCACACGCACCATCAGCTTTTCCTGCGCGAGACACTTCGCCGTGCGCCAGCTGCCGTCGTCTTCCGTTTCCTTGAGCAGCAGCTTCCCGCCACGCACGAGCGCGCGGTGGCAGTCGGCGAAGAACGCGGGCCACTGCTGGGGCGGCAGCAGGTAGACGACATCGCAGATGACGAGCGCGTCGAAGCTCTGTGGGGGCAGTGACTCGGCGCTGCCGGTTCGAAACGACGCGTTGGGTGCGCGGCCCACCGACGCGCGGGCCCATTCGATTTTGCGCGGGTCGGGATCCACGCCCAGCACCTGGCGGTCGGGGTGGTTCCAGACGAGCAGCGCGGACATCGCTCCGTGACCGCAGCCGACGTCGGCGATGCGGCCTCTGGGCGGCGCGCGCAAGCACACCTTTGCAAGCGGAGCCGTGAACATGCGCCCGCGGACGAAGAGGCGTTCGCGCAAGGGAAGCGGTTCGAACAGCGACAGCGCGCTCACGAAACGTACGCTCCCGAGCCGAAGTTGAAGGCGAGCACGAG
This sequence comes from Archangiaceae bacterium, assembly GCA_043753165.1. Taxonomy (GTDB): domain Bacteria; phylum Myxococcota; class Myxococcia; order Myxococcales; family Myxococcaceae; genus JAGSPQ01. Next base: position 2,382 of record JAYUXE010001049.1, read on the forward strand.
CAGCACCGCCGCATTCACGGCGAGCCACGCCCGCTTCACGCGCGGCCTTTCGTCCAGCATCACGCCCAGCGCGAGGAAAATCGGGAACGCGGCGATCGCGTAGCGCCCGAGCCCCATGAAGTCCTTGCTCGACAGCGCGGGCAGCCCGAGCGCGATCAAACAGTACAGGCCGTATCCGGGGCCCAGCTTCTTCCAGGTGGGGATCACCAGCGCCAGGGCCGCGAAGGTTGCGACCGCGTGTCCGACGAGGCGCACCGCGACGACGGGAGCAGACCGGGGAAAGAGCACGCGGAACCATTCGAGCTTTGCCCACGTCGCGAAGCCCGGACCCTGATCCCACCCTGCCGCCGACTGCACGTGCGCGAAGGCGAGCGGATCATCGAACGCGCGCCACAGGTAGAACATGTACGCGGCGAGCCCGAGCCCGGCGAGCGCAGGAAGAAAATCGACGACGCGAAGCTTCTGACCCGAACGGACCCGCAGCTCGATGCTGCGCGCGAGCAGCCCGACGATCAGCGCAGGGGCGATGGGCCGGCACGCAGTCGCCAATGCGCCGAACAGGGCAGCGAGCGCCGGGCGATCATCCTCGAGGCAGATGAAGGCCGAGACCGCGAGCAGCAGGTACGTCGCGTCGCTGTACATGACGCCGTACAGGTAGAAGGCGAACGGGTAGACGGCGAGCGCGGACGTGCCACTGGTGCCGGGCCTCAGCTGCTGCCGCGCGCGCACCTTCGCTTCCCATTTGAGAAGAAGGAACAGCGCCACCAGTCCGCAGACCAGGGTGACGAGCTCGCCCGCGACGT
>JAYUXE010001050.1:0-3183 GCA_043753165.1 Archangiaceae bacterium
GACGTGGTCGAGGCGCGCGGCGGCGAGTCGAAGAAGCAGTACTACGGCGAGTCGATGCTGGGCGCGCTCGAGGAAGCGGCGAAGTTGGCGGGCGACGCAGTTCGTTGATCACTTCTGCGGGGTCCGGCAACCAACCCCCACATGAAGCGATGGATCTTCGTGTTGGCCGTGTCGTCGTCGGTGGTTGCGTGGGCGGACCCGCGGCTCGAGCTCGAGATAGCGGGTGGCGCGTCGGCGCATTGTCTGTGTGCTCCGGCGCCGGCATTGTCGGCCCGCGTGGGCGTCGACCTGGCCGAGCACTTCACGCCTTCGGTTCGGTTGCTCACCTTTGCGCTGCCGGGCAGCGACCACCACACGTGGGCCGTGCTCGGTGAATTCCGCGCGCACACGTCGGGGCGCTTTCAGGTGAACGCGGGCGCAGGCATCGGCTTCGGCGCGGCGGCGTTCAATGCGACGCAAGATGGGCTGGACGCGCAGTTCTTCCGGGTCGCTCCGTTCGTGAACGTGGATGCGGGCGTGCGGCTGATGCTGGGGCGCTGGTGGATTGGCGCGAACATCGGCGGAATGCCGTGGTCGAAGGTCGCCACCGCGATGCTGAGCGTGGGCGTCTCGCCGTTCGGCGACTAAGCGCTGATTTTGGAGCCCGTCTTTCGCTGGCGGAAAAGCAGCGCGGTGCGGCCGAGCAGCTGGGCGAGCTGGGACTTCGTGGCGTCGGCGAGGGCGGAAGACGCCTCGTGGCGGTCGGCGGGGCCTTCGCCAATCTTCACCTTGATGAGCTCGTGATCGCGAAGGGCCGCTTCGGTGGCCGCGATGACGGACTCGGTGACCCCTGACGCGCCGATGAGCACGACGGCCTTGAGGTGGTGACCGAGCGCGCGCAGCTGGCGGCGCTGTTTGCCACTGAGCGTGCCCTGCTTCGCAACGAGTTCCTTCGGGTCGGCTTTCTTCGGTGCGGGCTGGCGTTTCATTTGTCCTATTTCATCATCCGCAGCTCGCGCTGGGCGTCGAGGTGGTCGGGGTGCAGCTGAATGCACTTGTTGAAGAACTTCTTGGCCGAGGGCAGGTCGCCCAGCAGCTTCGACATGTGCCCCTGGAAGTACCAGACGGCGGCGACCTTGTCGTTGCGCTTGAGGCAGACGTTGATGTCCTTCATCGCCTCGACGTGTCCGGCCTTCTTGTCGGCGTTGGCGAAGAACTTCGCGTAGCCGCGCCAGGCGAAGTACTCGGCTTCGTCCGAGCCCTTGATCGCGTCGTCGAGCATCTTCACGGCCTCGGGGAACTTGCGCGCCTTCACGAGGATGGTGCCCTTCTGGAACATCTCTTCGGCCGCGAGAATGGCCGCGATGTCGACCTTCTCGCCGGCGTTGCCGGACTTTACTTCCTCAACGTACTCGGCGCGCAGCTTGTCGTCCGAGAGCGTGCGGTTGGCGTCGCCGACGCGACCGAAGATGTCTTCTTTGAGCTTCGCGAGCTGCGGCGGAGCGCCCGGCGGAACCGTGTCCGGGTGATAGGCGCGCGCCATCTTGAAGTAGGCGACCTTCACGGTGCCACCGTCGGCGGTCAGCGGGACGCCGAGAATCTCGAAGTGGTTCTGCGTCTTCATCTTCTCGAAGGTCGCGGCGAGCTGTTTGATCTCGGCCGCAGGATCCAGCGGAGTGGCCGGCGCGGCACTGACGGTCGGCGCTTTCGAAGGCGGCGCGGCGACCTTCGGGGGCGGCGGGCGCGGCGCGGCGGCGACGGGCTTCTGAGGGGCGGGAGCAGGTGCAGGCGCGGGTGCCACAGGCGCAGCGACGGGTGGCGGCACGAACGCTTCGGGCGGCGGCACGCGGACGGACGCGAAAGACACGGCGTCGAAGTCGCGCAAAAGGAACGCGACGCGCAGCAGGTGGTCGGCTTCGTTCGGCAGGTCGTGGACGAGTTGGTTCAGCGAGCGCACGCCATCGAAGTACGACAGCGCGCGCGTCTCTTGCGGCGAGAGGCGAAGGTCGGCGACGGCCACCTGCCCACCTGACTTCATCACGGGCAGGTCGATTGCCGCGGTGAGCCGGCGGCGAAGGTCGGCTCCGGGCAGCTTGCGCGCCTGTTCGCTGACGACGGCCCACCGGTTCCCCAGCGGCATCGCCTTGTGTGACGGCAAATCTTTGAGCTCCCAGGTGAACGTGCCGTGTTCGGCGAAGAGGCCACGCACGAGAATCGACGCCGCGCGCTGGCCGAGGTGCTGGAAGGCGGTGCCCGGGTTCAAAAGGCCGAGGCCGAACAGCGCCCCGACGAGCTCGCCGCCGAACCGGGCCTTCTCTTTTTCCGCCGCTCCGAGCTGCTGGAACGTCGCGAGCTGGTTCTTCACCAGAAAGGTCGAGAGCTGATCTTCCGCGTGCGTCGAGTCGACGAACTCGGGGTTGCCTTTGCGGAAGTGGATCTGCACCGTGCGATCCGACAGGGTGAGCGTGAGCAGGCCCGTCGCGTCGCTGGAAGCGGCCAGGTAGTAGAGACGCAGCGAAGAGGTGGCCTGCAGAGTGCCGGTGGGTGGCAGCTCGAGCGTCGGCATGACCACGGCCGCAACCGGAGCAGGCGGCGGCGCGACGACGGGGGCTCCGATTTCAGGCGACAGCTGGCGTTTGTCGGCCGCGCGAACGGGGCCGGCGACCGCAGCGGCGGCGCGGGCCTGGGCGGCAGCGGCGGCTCCGGGACCCGCGGCCGGGGTCAGGGAAGGCGGCGGGCGCGGGGGCGCGGGCACAGTGCCCGGAACTGGCGTGAGCGCGGGCGGAGGTGCGCGCGGCGCGAGGGATGGCGGCCCACCGGGAATCTTCGAGGGCGCCGGCGGAGCTGCGACGGGGGCCGCGGGGCCAGCCTCGCCCCAGAGCTCGGGGGGCACGCAGTCGCGAATCTCGGGCAAGCGCGCGGGGTAGACGTAGCTGGCGCCGTCGAGCGACAGCTGCACGCGGCCGGGGATGAGCTGGTTGTCGAACAGCAGCTCGAGCGTGGCGGGCATCAGCGGCCCCCACACTTTGCCCTTGTCGTTGCGTACCCAGATTTGAAGGGGGTCGGACACTGATGGAAATCGAAGCTATCGGAAAAGTCGGGCACAATGGACCGCGATGAAACCCAGACGAGGCTCCCGGCTGCTGCTGTTGTCGGGCGTGTTGTCAACCGCGACCGGTTGCCTGTCGATGGGCTCCGTGCAGA
>JAYUXE010001051.1:0-3182 GCA_043753165.1 Archangiaceae bacterium
GGCGTTCGCGTCGGCCGCATCGAAGGCAAGCTGGTCGTCAACCCGACCCTGAAGCAGCGCGAAGCGTCGGATCTCGACCTCATCGTCGCCTGCAGCAAGGAAGCGATCGTGATGGTCGAAGGCGGCGCGGAAGAAATCAGCGAAGCCGACATGATCAAGGCGCTCGAGTTCGCCCACAAGGAATGCCAGCCGTTGATCGCGCTGCAGCACGAGATCCGCACCGCGCTGGGCGTGAAGACCCGCGAGTTCGACAAGATCCCGGGCCACGACGAAGGCCTCAAGGCGAAGGTCAAGACCCACGCGTGGGACGGCATCAAGGCAGGCTACGCCATCGCGGTGAAGCACGACCGCTACGGCTCGCTGAGCAAGACCAAGAAGGAAATGCTCGGCAAGCTCAAGGGCGACCTGGGCGACGCGGGCTACACGCCGGCGATCGAGAAGAGCGCGAAGGCGATCTACGAAGATCTCAAGTACGACTACATGCGCGACCTCACCGTGAAGGGCGGCCGCATCGGCGCCCGCAAGCACGACGAAGTCCGCGCCATCACCTGCGAGATCACGCCGCTGCCCCGCACCCACGGCTCGGCGCTGTTCACCCGCGGTGAGACCCAGGCGCTGGTCACCGCCACGCTCGGTACGCGCGACGACGAGCAGCGCATGGAACAGCTGAACGGGATGTTCTTCCGCAAGTTCATGCTGCACTACAACTTCCCGCCCTTCTCGGTCGGTGAGACCAAGCCCCTGCGTGGCCCTGGCCGTCGTGAAATCGGCCACGGTGCACTCGCTGAACGCGCGCTGAAGAACATGCTGCCCGCGTCGGACAAGTTCCCGTACACGATCCGCATCGTCTCGGACATTCTCGAGTCGAACGGCTCGAGCTCGATGGCCTCGGTGTGCGGTGGCACCCTCGCGCTGATGGACGCTGGCGTTCCGATCAAGGAACCGGTGGCCGGCATCGCGATGGGCCTGGTGAAGGAAGGCGACAAGCTCGCGATCCTCTCAGACATCCTCGGCGACGAAGATCACCTCGGCGACATGGACTTCAAGGTCTGCGGCACCAAGAACGGCATCACCTCGGTGCAGATGGACATCAAGATCACCGGCCTCACGATGGACATCATGGCCCGCGCGATGGAACAGGCCCGCGTCGGCCGTCTGCACATTCTCGGCAAGATGCTCGAGTCGATGCCGGCGTCCCGCAAGGAGATCAGCCAGTACGCCCCGCGCATCACCAGCCTGATGATCCGCCAGGAGTTCATCAAGAACGTCATCGGCCCCGGCGGCAAGGTGATCAAGGACATCATCGCGAAGACGGGTTGCTCGGTGAACATCGACGACAGCGGCAAGGTCGACATCGCCAGCAGCGACAGCGAGGCCGTGAAGCACGCGGTCGCGATGATTCAGGCGCTCACCCGTGAAGCCGAAGTCGGCAAGATCTACCTGGGCACGGTTCGCAAGATCGCCGAGTTCGGCGCCTTCGTCGAAATCTTCCCGGGCACCGACGGCCTCATCCACATCAGCGAGCTCGCCGACAAGCGCGTCAAGGCCGTCAGCGAGATCGTGAAGGAAGGCGATGAGGTGATGGTGAAGGTCATCTCGATCGACAAGATGGGCAAGATCCGCCTCTCGCGCAAAGAAGCGCTGGCCGAGCGCGCGGCAGCAGCGGCGGGCGATGCCCCGGTCGCGGCGGCCCCGGCAGCACCGGCGCCCTCGGCCCCTTCAGCCAAGGCGTAATTCCTTTCGTCTGATTTACCTGCGGGCCGGAAGGGCGACCTTCCGGCCCGTTTTTCGTGTTGGCCGCTTAAGGTGACACGCACGGGAACCGACGGCCCATTGAGCCAGAACGATCAGGAAATCCTCGCTGCCGTCATCGTGCGCCGCAGCCGGTGGCCCGACCCCGCCACCCGCCGCAGCCAGCAAGTGCAGTGGCTCAAAGATGCTGAACGCGCCGTCGGCATGGCGCCTCACGCCTTCAGCTGCCTGCCCATCGCCAACACCCTGGCGGGCGCAGCGCTGCACGGCGCGAACGAAGAACGCCTACAGGCGTTGGCTCCGCTGATGCCGCGCGCCGTTGACGCCGTCTTCGATGGCTACGCCCTGGCCTGCGTGCTGACGCGACGGGGCGGCGACAATTCCGGCACGGCCTTCGCGCGCGGTGCCGACGCGACGCGCTTCGCGGGCCGCAGCAGCAAGCTCGGCAAGGCGCTGAAGCAAGGTGAGCTCGCCGCCATCGCTGCCCAGCTCGTCGGCTGCGACGTCGAGCCCGGCCTGCGCGTCGACGCCGAGGTTGCGCTGTACAACGCACTTGCGGCGGGCCTGCTTCTTCACGACGCGGAACACGACAACGAGCACCCCGACATCACCGCGCTTCGAGCCGTCGCGAAGAAGCCCGCCATCGTAAAAGCAAGACAGCCCCAACCCACGCATGTGGCACCGAACGCGGTGATGATTGCCGCGATCCTCGGCGCACCGGACGACGACGGGCCACGCCTCGTCTATGCCGACTGGCTCACCGAACGCGGCGACCCGCGCGGCGAGTTCATTCAAGTGCAGTGCACGCTCGGCCATTCACTTCACGGGGCTGGCGGCCGCCGCGGAACCCCGACGGGAAGACCCCCCGCGGAAGTCGAAGCGCTCAAAGAACGCGAGAAGGCGCTGGTGAAGGCCAATGAGCTTCGCTGGCTGCCGCACCCGCGATGCTTCCGGGAATGGGGCTGGCGGCGTGGGTTTCTTTCTGCGTTGACCGCGAGCACCCAGCCTTTGCTCGACGGCTTCTCGACGCTGCTTCGCGAGCCGATTGAATCGCTGAAGCTCACGTCTTTTCGTGACGCCAAATCGTTCAAGGCGCCCGCGCTGTTCGACCTCTCACCGCATCCCACGCTGCGCCGCCTCGACTTCAGCAGCAACAAGATCGACGCGAAGAAGATGGCGGTGGTCGGGATGCCTTTCTTCTCGCAGCTCAGCCATCTCGACCTCGGGCACAACGACCTGTCGGATCCGGCCGCAATGGGCCCGCTGGTGAAAGGCGCGTTTCCGAACCTTCGTCAGCTTCGTTTGGCCGGGGCGCGACTCACGCTCGAGTCGCTCGAAAGACTGGCGCAGGCTGCCTTCTTCCCGCGCCTCACCCACCTGCGCCTCTACCTGAATCCAGACATTGGCCCCGACGGGGTGAAGGTCCTCGA
>JAYUXE010001052.1:0-3181 GCA_043753165.1 Archangiaceae bacterium
CTCTTCGAGCAGCTTCTTTCCGCGTTCGACCTCGGCCTTCACGACCTCGGAGACGACGGTGAAGGGCACCTCGCCGGGGATCAGCATCGGGGCGACGCAGTAGGCGATGGTCAGCTTCGCGCCCATCGCCTGGGCGATTTCGAGGGCGAGGCGCGCGGAATGAAGCGAAGAATCGGACCCGTCGACCGCCGCCAGGATCTTCTTCATGCCCGCGACTATGCCACGCCGGGGAAGATCGCTGCGTCCCTTGCTTCCGTCGACGGGTAACGGGGGAACTTGCCAGTCGCCAAGGCGCTTGCATCTGGCAAAGCCGTGGCCCCGGTTGCCCCGAGCAGGTGCTTGAAGAAGCGGCCATAGACTTCGGCAGCGCTGTTTCCAGGGAAGAGCTTCGACATCGCGCTGGTGTCGCTGTCGAGACGAATCGAGACGGCGGCGGTCGACGCATCGCCCCACGAGAGGATCAGGTCGACCAGCAGCACGCCGCGTTTCTCGACCGGCACGACGCCGGCGGCGACACCGAGAATTTGCCGAAAGGAAAGTGCGTTCTGGTCACCCGTGCGTGACTGCAACGTGAGCCCCTCGTCGGTCACGGCCAGCAGCGTACACGGCACCATCCTGGGCGGAGGACGTGAGGCGGGCGGCTCTTCGGGAAGGCTGATTTCCTTCCGCAGCGGGGGGCGCAGGGCTCTGGCCTTTGCCAGAAGCTCGGGCCCCGCGTCGGTGCGGGCGAGCAGCGTGTCGAGCGTCGCCGCGGCGGCCGTCTCGTCAAATCGCGCCAGCTGAAGCTCGGCGGCGCGGATCAACGACTTGGCCCCCATCAACCCGCCGGCATCGCCCCCGCGAACGAACAGCGGCTCGGCGAACCCCTGTGCCTGGTCGCCGGCCTCTTCCGATGTTTTCGCGAGCGCGAACGCCAACGCGGGCTTGAGCTCGCCGGGCTGAAGCGAGGTCCACACCTCCCACAGGCCAGAGATGGCGCGCAGCTCTTCCTTCTTTCTCAAGAGCCCACTCAAGGTGCGATCGAGCCGGGCGATGGCGGCCGGGCGCGCATTCTCGGCGAGGTCGAGCGCGACGAGCCCCAGCTGAACGTCGGCATCGTCGGGGTGCGCCTTCGCCGCCGACTCGTACTTCGCGCGCGCGCCGGCACGATCGCCCGCCTGCACCAGCGCTCGAGCGTCTTCGACTTCCTTGAGCAGGCTCACGGTCAGCGGCCCGGTGTGCTGCTCGACCGAGGGAATCAGAGACTTCTCGAGGCCGATGGCCTTCATGCCGAAGGCGACGGTCGCTCCGAAGGCGAAGCCACCGACGTGGGCCATCACGGCGACGCCGCTGGCCTTGCCGCCCGACATCACCGCGCTGAAGACCTCGGTGCCGAACCACAGGAAGCCGCAGACCCACGCGGGCCAGAGCCAGACGCCGCGGAAGACGCGGATGCCCGCGAAGATGAGGTAGCCCATCGACACCTTGCGGCTCGCGAAGCGAATGGCGAAGGCGCCCATGCAGGCAGCGATCGCTCCGGACGCGCCGCCCATCGGCACGGTCGAATGGCGGTCGATGACGAAGTGCGCCGCCGCCGCGAAGAAACCGCCGAGCAGGTAGAAGCCGCCGAAAATCTTCCGGCCCCAGGTGTCTTCGAGCAGCGGCCCGCACATGTAGAAGAAGAGCAGGTTGCCGATGAGGTGCAGCCACCCGAAGTGGATGAACATGTGCGTGAGCAGGCCCCACTGAAAGAAGCCGCGGCTGGGCACGAGCGCGAGCCTCCGCATCGGCGTCTGCTGCGCCTTCTCGAAGGCCTGTTCGAAGCGAACGGTGAACGAGCGCTGTTCGGCCTCGATCACATCGGCCCCCGGCGCCTGGTGCGACTGAAGCCACTGCGCGCGGTAGGCCGAGATTTGAAACTTCTGCTCTTCGGGGAAGAAGCCGGGCAGCTCGAGGTACGGGTGTTCTTCCCACTCGCGAATCATCTCGCGCATCGCGGTGCTCTCGACGCCTTCGGCGTTCGACGGCAGGACCCAGGTGCCGAAGAAGAGAAGGACGCAGGCAGCGACGATGCCGATGCAGACCACCGGAACGCGGACCTCGTGCCCTTCGACGCCGACGGGAATGAGGAAGAACACGGGGCGAGATGAGACCACGAAGTGGTGCGGGAAGATTCGCCTTCCCCTTCTTTTCAGACGGCCTATCTTGCTTGCCTTCTTTCGAGAGGCACCCCAATGACCGAAGACATCCGGGCCATCGTCAAAGAACATGGCCGTCTGCCCGTCGACATCGCAACGCTCGCCGATGAGGCCGACCTCTATTCAGCGGGGCTCACCTCACACGCGTCCGTCAATCTGATGCTGGCGCTCGAGTCGAAGTTCGATCTCGAATTCCCCGAACGGATGCTGCGCCGCAAGTCCTTCGAGAGCATCGCGGCGATTCGCGCTGCCATCACCGAGCTGGTCGCCGCAAAAGGGGGCTGACGTGACCGCCCTCGAGCGCGCGCGAAAGGTCGGCGAGCTGGCGGCGAAGTTCGCCGATTCGGTGGACAGGGAAGCGAGGTTCCCGGCCGAGTCGATGGCAGCGCTGAAGGAAGCGAAGCTGCTGGGCATCATGGTGCCGACCGAGCTGGGAGGAGAAAGCGCGAGCATCTCGACCGTCAGCGAGGTGTGTCACGCGCTGGGCCAGCACTGCTCGTCGACGGCAATGGTCTACGCGATGCACCAGATTCAGGTCGCGTGCTTCGTGCGGCATGGCCAGCAGTCTCAATGGCACCGCACGTTTCTGCAGCGGCTCGCGAAGGAACAGCTGCTGCTGGCCTCGGCCACGTCGGAAGCAGGCATCGGGGGTGACGTGCGGACGAGCTCGTGTGCGGTCGAGCTCACGGGTGACACGTTCAAGCTGAAGAAGAACGCGATCGTCATCTCTTACGGGGCGAACGCCGACGCGATTCTCGTCACCGCGCGAAGGTCGCCCGAAGCGCCGCCGTCGGATCAGGTAATCGCCCTGGTGTTGAAGGCCGACTACACGCTTGAGCAGACGGGCGGCTGGGACACGCTGGGCATGCGCGGCACCTGCAGCAATGGGTACTGGCTGCATGCGACGGGAACCGCGGCGCAGATTCTGCCGCTGCCGTACGCCGACATTTCGGCGCAGACGATGTTGCCGACGTCGCACCTCACGTGGTCGTCGCTGTGGTTGG